>JAQULA010000144.1 GCA_028718845.1 Candidatus Omnitrophota bacterium | reverse complement strand
TTCTTTATCCAACGGCGGCATTTTAATACGATTTTTCAATCCCAGTTCAATTCTCTCCATCGCTTCACTGAGATCCTTATGGGTTATCATCTTCTTTTTATTGCGAGCCGCAATCAACGCACCCTCCCGCACGACATTTTCAATGTCCGCGGGTGTTTTTCCCACTGCGCTGCGCGCGAGTCTTCCCCAATCAAGAGTCTGATCGTATTTGACTTTTCCCAGGTAATAACGGAAAATCTTCTCACGGCCTTCGATATCGGGGAGATTAAAATATATTTTCCGGTCAAAACGTCCCGGACGCAGCAATGCCGGGTCTAAATGCCCTTCGGCGGCGTTGGTCGCCCCGATAATTACGATATTGGCCTTATCGGTAACACCGTCCAGCTCCACCAGCAATTGGTTCAGGGTATTGTTAGTTTCCTGTCCTCCGCCGAAACTGAACGCGCGCACCCGGCCCACCGCATCGATTTCATCGATAAAAATTATGCAGCCGCCGTGTGAATACGCCAAGCGGCGCGCCTTATGGAACATTTTCCGCACCCGGCTCGCCCCCACGCCGACAAACATTTCCACGAATTCACTTCCGGACATGCTCAGAAACGGAACACCCGTTTCGGTAGCAATCGCCTTAGCCAAATAGGTTTTACCGCATCCGGGCGGACCGACCATCAAAATACCTTTGATAAAATGCCCGCCCAATTCTTTAAGTTTCGCCCGTTCCAGCAATAACTGCGTTACTTCCCGCGCTTCTTCCACCGCCTGGTCGATACCGATAACATCGGAAAAATGCACATTGACCTTGCTCGGATCAACCTGGTTTTGTTTCATTTTCCCCATATACCCGAACATTACCGACACGTAGATGAAAGCGGTAATCGCGCCGCTGATCAGCATAACCAGAATCCACAGCGGCATATTCGCCAGCAAACTTATTTTCGCGTAAGATTCCAGTTTGGAAACCCCGATCGCCGAAAGGACGACCAAAATACCGGCCACCGCGATAATCACGAGCACCACCCAGTGGTCTTCAAAAAAGATTTTTATTTTCCTAAATAGGGGGTTCATACTGCCTCCTTAATACCGCAGAACTCACGGCACGTTACTGTCCGGACTGTTCGATTTTTCTTCTTACCGATTCGGTTTCCGGGTTGATCTCCAGAGATTTTTTCCATTGCTGTATCGCTTTGTCCGAAAACCCTTTTTTCATATACGCGTCACCGAGATGATCATGGATAACCGCGTCGGATTCCAGCAACGACACCGCTCGTTCCAGGTAATAGACCGCTTTATCGATTTTTCCCAACTTGTAGTACGCCCAGCCCAGAGAATCAATGTAGGCGCCGTTATCCGGTTCTTTTTTTAGGGCCCGCCGGATAAGGTCGACGGCTTCCGAAAGCGCAGTCCCTTCTTCCGCCAGAAGATAACCTAAATAATTACAGGCTTCGGCATTAGCGGGATTAATCCGCAACACCGTGCGAAATTCTTTTTTAGCATCTTCTTTCTTGCCCTGTTTTTCATATAACGCTCCCAGATAAAAGTAGGCCAAATCATCTTCCGGCACCAGAGAAATCGCCTGTTTATAATAGCGTTCCGCTTCCGGATATTGTTCCAGTAAACTGAATGATAGCCCCAGCAGCAAATATACGCGGGATTTATCCTGCGCCAGCAACTCGGCTTTTTTTAGCACGGCAACCGCTTCTGCGGCCCGGTCGCTTTTTAGATATATATGCGCAATTTCGAAATACGGCTCGATAAGCGCGGGATTGATCTCCAACACCTTTAAATATTGTTCCAGGGCCTTATCGAACATTTCGCGTTCAGCGTACATTTGCCCCAAACGGAAATAAGCCAGCGGGCTTGACGGTTTCGACTGAATTGCTTTTTCGTACGCTTCCTGCGACTTGCCGATTTCGTTTTTCAATTCATAGGCCAGGCCCAAACCAAGATAAGCCTCGAGATAACGCGGAGCAAGCGTAATCGTTTTTTCCAAATAAGGGATCGCCTTGTCGAATTTATTAATCTGACAATACAGCATCCCCAGATTGAAATATACATAAGGCAACGGAATATCCTGCCGGGCCAACAGTTCGTAGATATCGATCGCTTTTTCGATTTGTTTATCAAGAACATACAAATCGGCCAGGCTGAGAAACGCCTGAGTATTGCCGGGATCTAGAGCGACGATCTGCTGATATAACGGCACCGCTTCCGAAAAATTGCCCAGCGCCGTATAAATGACCCCCAGCAACAGGCGCACCCGGATATTATCCGGCTGCACTTCCAGGGCTTTCTTCAACTGCACGACAGACTGCGGGAAATCCCCTTGTTTAAAATAAGCCGTACCCAGCTTGGTATATATTTCCACGGCTTTACGGTCATAACGCAGCGCCAGTTGATATTCGGATATTGCGGAGTCGATATCGTTATTTCGCTCATACAAAAGCCCACGCAGATAATGAGCGTAGGCTTTTGTGACCATTCCATCCTGGGAAAATTCCGTCCCGCTTCCTTTGACGCCACCGCGCGCGAAATTAGTACCCCCGTGTTCTTTCTTCCCCGCAGCACATCCGCAGACAACTATGCTCAATATCACCAAAACCGCGAACCAGCGGGAAGAGATCTCCTTCATGTTTTTCATCACTCATCGCGCCTTTTAGGACTTTTTCTTTTTATGTCTGTCTCTGCGCAGTCTTTTCTTTCTTTTATGCGTAGATATTTTTTTGCGTTTTCTTTTCCTTCCGCACGGCATACTCTTTCCTCCTTTGTAAATACCCTTATAATGATCAGGGGATAACTTTTGTCAACGTATACTCAATAATACCTTCGGCTCCGGCTTTTTTTAGCTTAAGAACCAAATCCCGCACCACTTTTTCATCGGCAACAACTTCAATGGCATACCAGCCGGTACGGCTCAATGAGGAAATCGTCGGATTACGCATCGCCGGAAGGATCGAAAGAATTTTTTTCAGATCTTCCTCGCGCGCATTGAGCTTAAGCCCGACTTTTTCTTCCGCGCTGATCGCTCCCTGCAGGAGCAACGAGACATGCTCAATTTTATCTTTTTTCCAGGCATCTTTCCAGGCTTCTTTGTTGGCGATAAACTGCGTCGTGGATTGACAGATCGTATCGATGATTTTCAAATTGTGCGCACGCAAACTCGAACCGGTTTCGGTCAATTCGACGATCGCGTCGACCAATTGGGGAACTTTTGCCTCGGTCGCCCCCCAGCTGAATTCGACATTCGCTTTTATTTTGTTTTTTTTCAAATACCGCTTGGTCACTCCGACTAATTCCGTAGCAATGCGTTTGCCCTGTAAGTCCTTGACACTTTTCATGGTCGAATGATCCGGAACTGCCAATACCCACCGCACCGGGGACATTCCCTGCTTGGCATACATAAGATCGGTAACCACCGTTACCCGCGCGTTGTTTTCCAAAATCCAATCCGCGCCGGTAATCCCGCAATCCAACACTCCATTTTCGACGTACTGCGGTAATTCCTGCGCCCGCAGCAATACGGTTTCAATCTCCGGGTCATCGATGCTGGGAAAATACGAACGGCTCGAAACCGAAACATTGAATCCGGCTTTTTTCAACATACGCAGGGTGGATTCCTGCAGGCTTCCTTTAGGCAGCCCCAATTTGATTTTCTTAGTCATATCCCCTCGTCAGGTCAAACGGTTAATGTATTGCTTCATTGTATATGTTTATTCCTAAAATGTCAAGATTAACTCCGATGGTCTAAGCACTCCGGCAGGCCCTATTCACTAAGAAGCCTCAGGGGGTAAATCAGCGAATCCCTCCGGTTATATCCCATTGTTTGTGAATCCAATTCACCCACTGGCCGGGATACTGCCGGATATAACGCTCAACGATGCAAATAACACCCTGTAAATTATCGCGCACATCGTCATCTTCTTCGCCTTTGCGGCAACATTCAAACGGCGGTTCGATATGGATAACATGTGTTCCATCGGCATTACGCACGATAAATATCGGCACTATCGGAGCATCGGTCATCAATGATAAGCGGATGGGACCGGTGGCCACCATCGCCGGATGCCCGAAAAAATTAATCGGAACCCCTTCGGTCCCGAAATTCTGGTCCATTTCAATAATCAACACTTCATTACGGGAAAGCACGGTTATACACCGGCGCATACAGGTTATGATCGGACGGCTGAAAATAATTTTCTGCCCCACATTGCGGCAAAAACGCATTATTATCTGTTCAATTTTCTTGTTTCGCGCGTGCCGGGCCACAAACGCGGCCTTATAACCATCGATACTCAGACGCGTCCCCACCAGCGTAAAACTCCCCAGATGCGCGCTGACAACAATCGCCCCTTTTCCTTTTTTCAATGCGCTTTCAAGGTTTTCTATCCCCTCTATCCGGATCAGCGAACGCAATTTATCCGCCGGGAAATCCTTATAGCGCAGTGTATCCAAAACTATCCGCCCCATAGTGTTAAAACTTTCTTTGGCAATCACGTACAAAGTTGCCGGTGCGGCATCATAAAAAACCGCCGCCAGATTGCGCAAAGCGATGGTCCGGTTTTTCCCGGCCAAATAAAAATAACTGCGGCTTAGACAGTTACCCAGCGAATAGAGCAGTTTCTCCGGCAGAAGTTTAATTACGACCAACAGCAGCTGTATCCCCGCCACGCTGATAAATGACACCAGAAATTTTCCCGTTTTTTTCTTCATGTTTGGTATAGATTACTATAAATCGCGGTTTACGTCAATACGAAATGGGCAAAAGCTCCCGAAGTCCGGTGCTCGTTGAGCTCGATACGCCTGTTACCGCGAACAGTGAGTTGCGCGCAGCGCCTTTCAGTGAACACGCCGCTCTTGACAGCATTATAACGGATGTGTTAAAGTTAAACCTATGAAAAAAATCAGGGTAGCGGTTATCGGAGCAGGACATCTGGGAAAAATTCACGCCCGGATTTA
>JAQULA010000143.1 GCA_028718845.1 Candidatus Omnitrophota bacterium | reverse complement strand
TCGCACAGTAACTTACGTCGCTTAAGCTCCGTAAGTTACGTGCTCATTTAATGGGCGAGAAGGGATTCGAACCCTTATAGCCGTTACGCCAATGGATTTTAAGTCCATCGTGTATACCATTCCACCACTCGCCCGGTAAACTTATCGTATCATGATAAACACAGCTACATACTGATAAACACGGATTCCCATCAGTGTTCACCATGTTTTAACCTGAACTTCAAGGCCGAAAGTTTTTGCGTCTTTCGTCCTAGTGAGTGGAACGAACGGTCGTCCCTCGTCCTTCGGTATTCAAACTATCTGTGTTCATCTATTGTTTATTGGAGGCGAGGAGCGGATTCGAACCGCTGAATAAAGGTTTTGCAGACCTCTGCCTTACCACTTGGCTACCCCGCCGCAATTTCTTCAAAAATTAAGCACTTAAGAAGAGCTTGTCTTAAGTGCTTAACATTAATTCTTAGCAATTATGTGCATAGACGCGATTACACTTATTATTCTGGCTTCCACTCAGTATGCCCATCTACGTAAAGTTCGTTTCTTCCACTACCGTGATATGTTAGAGCATTATCCCTGACAATCATCGTCGTTGAAGCCGGATTATTTGTCGCCGGCTTCGTATAGACATAATCCCCGGCTCCCGCAGTGGCCGGAACTCCATTACCTGAACTGGGGCAAACAAAACTCTTTAAATTATCGATATACCCGTCAGCCGGGGTTGCCGTATTGTACAAAAGATCCAGGTTGGACGGGAAAGCTTCATTATAATCAACCCGGTATAGCGCGATCCCCAAGCCGATCTGCTTCAGGTTGTTCATACAGGTTGTTCGACGCCCCTGCTCCCGGGCTTTTCCCAACGCCGGCAACAATAAACCTGCCAGTAAAACAATTACCGCCATAACGACCAGTAATTCAACGAGCGTAAACCCGGTTCTTTTTTTCTTCACGGCGTCCTCCTTTTTTTGTAAACTATAGCATAATCCCACCGCTCTGTCAAGAATAATTCTGGCCAGTTTTTCTTTCGTAACTCCTTCATGGGCTTCTACTTTTTCCCGGTCAATGATCGAAACGCTATGCCGGCCGCCGCCAAAGGGGTTAACCCGCGAAGAGAGCCGGTTCGCCACAATAAAATCAAGATTTTTTGCTCTCAATTTATTGCGCGCGTTGTCGATCACCCGGCCGGTTTCCAGGGCAAATCCGGCAACTACCTTATTTCTCTTTCGGATTCCGATATATTTTAAAATATCCGGGTTTTTAACCAAAGACAGGTTCAACCGGGAACGCGTTTTTTTGATCTTGTCTTTAAAGCAACGCACCGGACGATAATCACTTACCGCAGCGGTACCGATAATGCAGTCCGCCCAGGAAAAATATTTCTTCGTCTGCTCAAACAAGTCTCGGGCGCTGACAACCTTAATGAGCGTAATTCCCCGCGGAGGAGCCAGATGGGTAGGGCCGGAAAGCAAAACCACGTTATGCTTTTTTTTTGCCGCCAGCTTCGCCAGCGCATACCCGATTGTCCCGGTAGACGGATTGGAAATGAACCGCACCGGATCGATAAATTCCCGGGTCGGACCGGCGGTAATAAGAATATTGCGAGACACTGCCGGATATTTCATCGGAGAGTTTTTTCTATTGCCCGGGTAATTTCAGCAATATCCGCCAGATGACCGACCGCGCACTTGCCGCTAGCCAGCCGGCCTTTTACCGGGCCGATAATCGTGTACCCGAATTTTTTCAGCATTTTCAGATTTGCCTGTACCGCGGGATGATTATACATATTATCATTCATTGCCGGGCAGATAATTACCGGAGCTTTGCTCGCGGTAATCACACAACTGATTATATCATCGCAAAGTCCGACGGCCAATTTAGCGATACTATGCGCTGTCGCCGGGACCACCACAATGCAATCGGCCTTTTCCGCCAACGCGATGTGGCAGGGGTCCCAAACAATGTTTTCGGCAAACATATCCATGACCACCGGCCTCCCGGAAAGCGTCCGAAAAGTCAACGGCCCGATAAACTCCGCCGCTTCCGTGCTCATCAGCACGGTTACCCCGAAATCGTTTTTTTTCAGATACCGCACGATTTCACAGGTTTTATAGGCGCTGATACCGCCGGTCACACCGATAACGATCTCTTTCTTGCTCATATATTTATCAGCCATTTAACGTAAATTTGATCTTACCCAACGCGATTTCCTTAAGCGCGATGGCGGCGTTCTTTTTATTTTTGGTAACTTCCACCTGGGGTTTATAACCTTCGTTCAATTCCGACGTTCTTTTTGCCGCCAGCATTACCAGTTTAAAAATACTGCCGGTTTTTTCAAGCATGTCTTCAATCGGTACTTCTATCATTAGCCACACCTCCTTTTTCCACCCCCGCGCGGTTCGCGCGCGGTTTTACAGCGAGTGGCGATAACAATTGCCATAAGTTTTTGAAATGCGCTTTGAATCGTGTCGTTGACGACCTGGAAATCATAATCCTGCGCGCAGGCTAATTCCTTCCGCGCTATTTCCAGGCGCAGCGCCATCTGCGCATGATCTTCGGTACTGCGTTTAAGCAGCCGGTTTTTCAGCTCGGAAAAAGACGGCGGCAGAATAAAAATAAATGCCGCTTTGTTCCGGAAATTCCGCCGGACCTTCATCGCGCCCTGCACATCGATGGTAAGCACCACGTCCCGGCCTTTGCGCAGCATTCGCTCAACGAACAAACGCGGGGTGCCGTAATAATTACCGAATACCTTCGCGTGTTCCAAAAACGCGTTTTTCTTTATTTTCGCGCGGAATTGTTTTTCAGTAACAAAAAAATAATCCCGCCCGTGGACTTCCCCGCCGCGCTTCGCCCGCGTGGTCATGGAAACGGAACGCACGACCTCCGGCAGGGTTTTAATCAATTCTTCGCACAGCGTAGTCTTCCCCGCTCCGGAGGGTGCCGAGACTATAAATAACGTGCCTGATCTACTCATGTTTATCTTCTATCCGCTGGGCGACGGTTTCCGGCTGAATGCTGGATAATATGACGTGCTCGCTGTCGGTGATAATCACCGCGCGGGTCCGGCGCCCGCTGGTAGCGTCGATCAGTTTATTGCGGTGACGCGCTTCCTCCTTCAACCGTTTTACCGGAGCGGCATCGGCGCTGACCACGGCGATGATTCGATCGAAAACAACGACATTGTTAAAACCGATATTGACGAGACGTTTATTTGAGAGCATTATTCGATATTCTGCACTTGTTCCCTGATTTTTTCAATTTCGCCTTTAGTGAAAATCACTTCTTTGGCGATCTTGAAATCCGATGATTTCGCGCCGACGGTATTGATTTCCCGCTGCATTTCCTGGGCGATAAAATCCAGTACTTTCCCGGCTTCTTTTTTCGTTTTCAGCGTATCGCGGAAATTATCGATATGAGCGTGCAGGCGGGTTATTTCCTCGCTGATATCGCAATTCTTGGCAAACAATGCCACTTCCGCTTCCAGGCGCTCGTTGCGCTGGGAATTTTTGTCCAGCCCGTTATTGATTTTTTCCTTCAGCTTAAGCCGAAACCGGTTAATCTCCTGCGGCAGAAAACCTTTTATCTTGTGCAGCGCCTTTTCAATATTGCGCGCGCGCTGCGCCAAATCCCGGTTTAACGCCGTGCCTTCATGGAGACGCATTTTCTGCACTCCGGCCAGGGCCTTATGCAGGGCCTGGCTGGTGCATTGCCACAGCCGTTTTTTATTCTCCGGCTTCGGTTTATAAACAATCACTTCCGGGAACGACAACAACTGGGTCAAAGTTATCTCGTCTTTTATCGCGAAG
Organism: Candidatus Omnitrophota bacterium; assembly: GCA_028718845.1. GTDB lineage: Bacteria > Omnitrophota > Gorgyraeia > B26-G9 > B26-G9 > JAQULA01. The sequence goes on along the minus strand of JAQULA010000143.1, from coordinate 1,158 downwards.
CGTTTTTTTATGCCGCGCAGCAACGCATGGTAACGCTGCAGCTTTTTCATGTCCACTACGGCATCAATGCTTTTGTCGGCAGTCTGCTCATATTGAATCCAAAGATAGCATTTGCCGCGCCGGATCTTTTGCTTAATGATCTTTTTAATCGGCTCTTCGAAAACCTGCAGATTATCCGGAAGTTTGTGGCTTAATTCGAAAAACTTATGGTTGAAGGTTTTAATTTCAACGCGCAGGGTCGCATCGCCGACCGCGACCTTGCTCTTACCGAAACCAGTCATCCCGTGTATCAAAACTGAACTCCTTGTAGCGATTAGTTTTAATCATTATATTAGACTTTTGTCCAATAGTCAATCCCCGGCGTGCCGGTCACCATGGAGCATCAACCCGCTTCCGGACCCGATTCACGCGGGGCAAGGGGTATCGATACCGTAAACACACTGCCTTTTCCCACCTGGCTATGCACGGAGATGAGCCCGCCGTGCATTTCCAGGATGTCTTTTACGATCGAGAGCCCCAATCCGGTGCTGTAGCCTCCGGACTTGCCGAAATCCGGGTGTTTAACCTTGGCAAAACGCTTGAATATTTCCTGCATATCTTTTTCATCGATACCGATTCCCGTATCCTTTACCATAATATCGATAAACTTACGCTGCTGCGGAGGTTTCCCCGGCTCTTTGTCCGGGATCATCTTCTCGCTGAATTCACCGGTAATTTCGATTTTTCCCCGCGGCGACGTATATTTGATGGCATTGCTCAGTAAATTGGTAAACACCTGCCGCATACGCTCGGTATCGGCAAACAGCATGATTTTTTTTCCGGGTAATTTAACCTGCAAACTTATACTTTTACTGGCGCGCCAGTGGTCAATCATCGCCACCGCTTCACCCATCGTAACCACCATATCCATCTCCTCAACATGCATCTGCTCGGACTCCAGCTTGGAAACATCCAGGAGATTAGTGATTAAGTTGATCAGCCTCTCGACGTTATTTTTAATCATTCCCAGGCGCTCTTTCTGCTGTTCGCCAAGCGCCATGCCTTCTTCCAGTAAAAGCGCGACGCATTGCTTAATATTAATAAGCGGCGCCCGCAATTCATGGGTCGCAGTAGAAACAAAATTCGAACGTTTGCTGTTGAGCGACTCCAGCTCCCGGT
>JAQULA010000142.1 GCA_028718845.1 Candidatus Omnitrophota bacterium | reverse complement strand
GGCAATGCGTATCAATCAGCATCTTCGATTCTCGGGAAAAGCGGCGCATCCTTGCGGATCATCTCCGTCCCGACCTGCTGCCGGATCTTTGCCGCGGTTTCCGGCATAAACGGAGCGAGGTTATCCCGTACCTGGGTAATAACCTGCACCAGCACAAACAAAAAATCGTTCAATTCGTTTTCTTTCTTCTCCTTAAACAACACCCACGGCTTGGTATTCTCGATGAATTTATTGGCGGCATTGATCAGTTCCCATATCCGGGCCAGGGCCTGGCTGAAATTATAGGTTTCCATCTCTTTATCCACCGCCGCGGACAGGCCGGCGGCCGACGCGCTCAGCGTTTCCGGCAGCGCCCCGGTACGCGAGGCCGGGATCCTGCCCTGGGTATATTTTTCGATCATGCTCAGCGAACGATACACCAGGTTGCCCAGGTCATTGGCCAAATCGCTGTTGATCCGGCGGATCAACGCGTCTTCGGAAAAATTTCCGTCTTCCCCGAAAGAAACCTCGCGCAGAAGAAAATAGCGCAGGCTGTCCGCCCCGTATTTATGGATCAACTCCATCGGATCGACCGTGACCCCCTTGCTTTTGGAAATCTTCTCTCCGTCAAGATTGATAAATCCGTGCACGAACACCGAGCGCGGCAGTTCGATTCCGGCCGCCAGCAGGATCGCCGGCCAGACCATGGCATGGAACCAGAGGATATCTTTGCCGATCAGGTGAATATCCGCCGGCCAGTATTCCTCGAACCGTTCTCCTCCCGGCCCGCCCAGGGCGCTGACATAATTTACCAGGGCGTCGAACCAGACGAACAAAACATGCCCCGGGTCGTTCGGCAGAGGAATCCCCCAGGTAAAATTGGACCGGGAAATATTCAGGTCGCGCACCCCTTCCTGGATGCGGTTGATCACTTCGTTGCGGCGGGTCTTGGGAACGATAGCGTTCTCGTTCGCGTTCAGGTAATTCAGCACCGCGTCCTGGTAGGCGCTCATTTTGAAGAAATAACCATCTTCTTTGATCCAATCCACTTTCTTATCGTGTACCGGACAGGCGCCGTTGCGCAGGTCTTTTTCCAGGAAAAACGCTTCGCAATCCACGCAGTAAAACCCTTCGTAGGTGCCTTTATAGATATCGCCCTTTTCCAGCACGCGTTTAAAAATGCGCTCGGCGACTTCAACATGGCGCGGCTGGGTCGTACGGATAAAATCATCGTTGGATATATTCAAGCTGCGGCAGAGCTCGATAAATTGCGCGCTCATCGCATCGACAAATTCCTGCGGAGGCTTCTGCTGCGCTTTGGCATACTTCTCGATTTTCTGGCCGTGTTCGTCCGTGCCGGTAAGGAAAAACACTTCTTTGCCTTTGCGGCGCTGCCAGCGGGCGATGACATCGGCGAGAATTTTCTCATAGGCATGGCCGATATGCGGCTTGCCGGAAGGATAATCGATCGCCGTGGTAATATAAAAACTATTTTTCTTTTTCATGCGGGATCCTCACGAAATTTTTCCCCTTCAGGCATACTTCCACCATCCGCTCATCTTCCAGTTCCACCACCACCATCTGTTTGAGAGTATGCACGCTGACCACCCGCCCTTTGCCTTCCGGCGTGTCGATATACTGCCCTTCCTTGGGAAGATTTTTGGAAAATTCCTTATAGGTTTGGTACTCATAGCCCAGGCAGCACATCAGCCTTCCGCATAACCCGGATATCTTTTCCGGATTAAGCGGCATATTCTGCTGCTTGGCCATCCGGATGGTTACCGGCTCGAAATCTTTTAAAAACGCCGCGCAGCACAATTTTCTTCCGCAGCAGCCGAACCCGCCGAACATTTTCACCTCATCGCGCACGCCGATCTGCTTAAGCTCGATGCGGGCCTTGAACAAATGCGCCAGGTCGCGCACCAGTTCCCGGAAATCCACCCGGCCTTCGGAAGTGAAATAGAAAATGATCTTACTGCGGTCGAAAGAATATTCCGCCTCGACCAATTTCATGGTTAAGTTGCGCTCCTGGATCTTTTTCTGGGCGGTTTCAAAGATAGTTTTTGTTTCCTGCTTGTTGCGTTCGATCTGATCGAGATCCTGTTTCGTGGCCACCCGCACGATACGCTTTACCGCCCCGGTCGGCGCTTCCGCCCCGGCCGCCTCATGATCCGGCACTACCACGCCGTAATCCAGCCCGCGTTCGGATTCGACAATTACCACATCCTGCGCCTTGCAATTGATATTATGCAGGTTAAACAGGACCACCTTGCCCTGGTCCCGCAATTTTATCCCGGCTGTTTTTACCATAGCTTACCTCTTTTCTCGTAATAAACCCGCGCACATCCGCTACGACCTGTTTTTATGCGCGGCAATCGTTTTTGCCGTCAAGTCCAACGACAGTTTTATGTTCGCATTTCCGCGGACATACCCTTTCATCCGCAGCATTTCATCCACCAGCCGCTCCAGAGAAGCGGCATCGAACATCCGCGCCCAGCGTTTCAGCGCGATATCCGGCTGGCGGCTCATCCCGGCGACCTGGATTACCCCTTGGCCGAGGAGCATCAGGTCCCGGAACACACAGGCAAGTTCCTGGAGCACGCTTTCCGCGGCGGAACGGTCCAACGCGGCATCTTCCTCCGCGCCCCGCTCCATCCCCGGGGTAACGCCCGCCTCCATCAGCCGGGAAACCAGAGTATCCACGGTTTCATTATGAAAATCCGCCGGCTGCGCCGCTTCCCAAAAACGTATCAACTGACAACGGGAAACCACCGTAGACAGCAGTTGCGCCGCACTCTGCGCAAGCAAAACCAGCACCGCGTCCGCCGGAGGTTCTTCCAGGATCTTCAGCAGCGCGTTCGCCGCTTCCGAAGTCATGCGTTCGGCGTCGCGGATAACCACGATTTTTTTCCGGGCCTGAAACGGTTTCAGGTACACCAGTTCCTTAAGACGACGGATATCTTCGATCTTTATCGATGACGATACGCCTTTAGGCTCGAACCAGACAATATCCGGATGCTGTCCGGCCCGGCCCTGCCGGCAATTCTGGCATTGGCCGCAATATCCCGACCGGGGCTCTTCACCGGAAACTCCCGTGCATAACGCCTGCATTGCCAGTTCATTCACCGCCCCGGCCATGCGCGGCGTATCTTCACCGACAAATAAAAAACTTCCGCTGGTATTAAATGCCGGCAGCCATTCCGCGGCCGGAATGCCGCTGCTACCGATTTTTTCTGCCGCGTTCATAGGCCTGCTCCACAATACCGCGAATACGTTCCTGCATGGTTTCGATCGTCGTGTCCGCCGGGATAATTTTAATTCTTTTCGGTTCGGCCTTGGCCAATTCCAAATAACCCCGGCGAACTTTTTCAAAAAACAAAAAGGTGCGTTTTTCAAAACGGTCATTCCGGCCGGAGCGGGCCAACCCTATTTTGGGAGCGACATCAAGCAGCAAAGTCACGTCCGGGACAAGATCGCCCACCGCGCTCATATTCAGCTGTTTAATCAAACGCCGGTCGACGCCTATTCCATATCCCTGATACGCCAACGTCGCATCGATATAACGGTCCAGGATAATTACATCCTTTTTTTCCAGATTCGGCCGGATTTTTTCCGCGCAAAGCTGGCCGCGCGCGGCCAGGAACAGCATGGTCTCGGAAAAAGGAGTAAGCTTCCCCTTACCGTGCAAAAGGATGTGCCGGATTTCCTCCCCCATGTGAGAAGACCCCGGCTCCCGCATTATCGCCACCCGTAATCCTTTTTTCTTCAGATAACGGATTAACCGGCGGCACTGCGTGCTCTTACCGGTACCTTCAATGCCTTCAAAACTAATGATCAACGCTCTCTTTTTAGTCATAAATAACCATTATGATTGTAACAGATAGCTCTTTATATGGCAAGCAGTTCCGTTTAACAGAGAATGGGTGATAGGTGACCGGTTTTCCCCAACACCGAAAACCCAACACCAAGCACCTTTTTGATTGCTGCCGGATAAAAAAGCGGCAACCCGTGTTTTTAGTACAGGCCGCCGCTTTTGTAATCGCTCCTGCGTATCAGCTCAACTGTTTCCCGCTGGTAGTCGCGGTAAACGAAACATGCTTGGTCCCTTTGACCCCGCGCAGGCGGTGCGTCAATCCAACGATATCCCGCGCTTTGCCTTTGGACGCGATTATTTCCAGGCAATTATCGTGATCCAGGTGGATATGCTGGGTCGAGATGATCAAACGCTGGTAATCATGCTGGATATCCATCACCTTATTGACCACTTCCCGGCGGTGATGATTATAGACCAGGCTGACAGTCGCCACAACCTGCGCGTTTTTTTTCTGCCAATCCCGTTCGATCAGCTTGTTCCGCATCAGGTCGGCAATCGCCTGCGAGCGATTGGCATATTTCTGCGCCGCGCTGGCCCGGTCAAACGCTTCCAGCAAATTTGCTTCTATCGACACACCGAATCGAATCAGCTTTGCCACGGCATACCTCTGGTTATCGGCGCTCTTATTGCACCGACTCAACTTTCTTAATCGAAGGTATCGCCTGCTTTAATTTTTTTTCGATACCCATCTTCAAGGTCATCTGCGACATCGGACAGCAGCCGCACGCTCCCTGCAACCGCACCTTCACCACCCCGTCGTCGCTGACATCGACCAGTTCCACGTTCCCGCCGTCCGCCTGCAACGCCGGACGAATCTCATTCAACACCTTTTCGACTTTATCCTTCATTATTTCCTCCTCCGCTTTTTCTCTTGTTTTGCTTTCGCCTTAACAATCTATTTCCATCCGCTACAAGCTTCACGCCAAAATTCGCGGGAAGTCCACTCTTCCGCCAAAACACGGCGAAATCGTTAGGATGAGGGAAGATGGAAGAACCTCCACTTTAAAACTTTTTTGTTTTTGCTTCCCTCTTCCGTATTCCTTCTTCCCTCTCTACTTTGACTGCGGCAACTCGATATGCATCACCTTTTTTGACGCATACGCCCCTTTGACAATGGTAATCGCCGATTTGGCCACCTGAAAATGCCCGGCCACCAGGTCCAA
>JAQULA010000141.1 GCA_028718845.1 Candidatus Omnitrophota bacterium | reverse complement strand
TTTATGCCGCGGTGGTGGTTTTTTTGATCAGCGTCGGATTGTATGAGTTTTATGGATTGATCGAAAAAAAAGGGATTTTCATTTATAAGTATATCGGTATTCTTATCGGGATCTGTATACCGCTGAGCATCTATTTTCGTTTTGAACCGACCAAGGGATGGGAATTATTTTTTATCACCACGGCGACCCTGCTGTTTTTTATCCTGCAGTTTATTCGCAAGGACAGTTCCCAGGCTATCGTCGGGATTTCCACGACCCTGTTCGGGATATTCTACGTGAGCTGGTTTTTTTCGTTTCTGATTAAAATAAGATTTTTACCGCACGGCACATTGCTGGCGGCGTTTCTCCTGCTGGTAACGAAAATGGGGGATGTCGGGGCGTATGTGGTGGGGACCATGTTTGGAAAAAATCTGTTGATTACGCGGATTAGTCCTAAAAAAACCCTGGAAGGGGCATTGGGCGGGCTGTTGTTCAGTTTGCTTGCCGCGTTTTTAAGCCAAGGGTACCTTCCGTTTATTCCTCTGCCGCATTTATTGATTTTGGGTTTGGTTATCGGTTTTCTGGCCCAGGTCGGGGATTTATGCGAATCGCTGATCAAACGCGACAGCGGAGTCAAGGACAGCGGGACCTATTTCCCGGGGCTGGGCGGGGTATTGGATATTATCGACAGTATAATTTTTACCGGTCCGATTTTTTATTACTATGTGATTCATTTTCAGCTGGTTTCCTATTTATAATATGAAAAAGATAGCTATCCTCGGTTCAACCGGTTCTATCGGTACGAGTACCCTGAGTGTCGTGCATTCCCGTCCGGGTGATTTCCGGGTTATCGGATTGAGCGCGTACCGGAATATGCGGTTGCTTGCGCGGCAGATCAAGCTGTTCCGGCCGAAGCTGGTGAGCGTGAAGGATGAACCGGCGATCCGGAAGCTGGAAAAACTGGCCGATTTGTCCGGGGTTAAGGTGTATACCCAGGACCAGGGGCTTGCGGCCATAGCCGCTCATGCCGAAGTCCAGACCTTAGTTGTCGCCACGTCCGGGATCATTAGTTTGCGGCCGACATTATCGGCGATCGAACGCGGAAAAACGATTGCCCTGGCCAATAAGGAACCACTGGTTATGGCCGGGGAAATTGTTATGGCGGCGGTTAAACGCTGCGGCGCGAGGATGATTCCGGTCGATTCCGAGCATAGCGCGATTTTCCAATGTTTGCATAAGGAAGAACACCGGGCGCTTTCACGGATCTATTTGACGGGCAGCGGCGGGCCGTTTCGTGATTTCCCGAAAGACCGGCTCAACCGGGTTACCCCGGAAATGGCGTTGCGGCATCCGAAATGGAAAATGGGAAAAAAAATCACCATTGATTCGGCGACCCTGATGAATAAAGGGCTGGAGCTTATTGAAGCCTGCCGGCTCTTTGGCGTCGGTCCGGAGCGTATCGAAGTGGTTATCCATCCGGAAGCGATCATCCACTCGATGGTGGAATTTTGTGACCGGTCGGTATTGGCCCAGTTGGGGATACCGGATATGCGGGTACCGATACAATATGCTTTGGATTACCCGTATCGCCGGGATAACGCGGTAAAGTCTCCGGATTTTTTCCGGATCAAGGCGCTGCGATTTTTTAAACCGGATAACGAGCGGTTTCCCTGCTTGAACATAGCCCGCCAGGCGGCCCGGGCCGGCGGCACCAGTCCGGGGGTAATGAATGCGGTTAATGAAGTTGCCGTAGAGGCGTTTTTGGACGGCAGGATCGGGTTTAACGATATTCCCGCGGTTATCCGGCGGGTTATGAAAAAACATGCCTGTATAACTCATCCGACACTGGAACAGATATTCAGCGTTGATGAATGGGCGCGAAAGGAGGCGCGGTTGCTGTGCTATCAACAATAGCGTTTATATTTGTTCTGGGGGTTTTAGTTCTGGTCCATGAATTCGGCCATTTTATCGTTGCCAAGATGTTAAAAGTGAGGGTCGAGATATTTTCCATCGGTTTCGGCAAAAAACTGCTGGGATTCACGCGCGGGGATACCGAATACCGTGTTTCGCTTATACCCTTGGGCGGGTATGTAAAACTTGCCGGTGAAAATCCCGAGGAGAAACGCGAAGGAGAATGCTGGGAATTTCTTTCCCGTCCGGTGGGGGAACGCGCGGCAATCGTGGCGGCCGGGCCGGTGTTCAATTATTTTATCGCGTTCGTGATTTTCAGCGTTATTTTCTTTTTCGGAGTTCCGACGCTGACGACCAAAATCGGGGAAGTGAAGGCCGGGTATCCGGCTCAGGAAGCCGGGCTGGTGACGGGAGATCGGATCCTTGCCGTCGACGGCCAAGCGGTCACCTGGTGGGACGACCTTTCGTCTTTGCTGCATTCTAAAATAAATAATGTACCGGTGGTACTGAGCGTGCAGCGAGAAGGGAAAGATTTGGAAATCCCGGTGATTCCGAAAGTGGAAACCACCGATACCTTGTTGGGCGATACGATTAAAGTGGGGCTTATCGGTATAAGCCCGGGGGAGGAAACCCGGATCCTGCGTTTCGGCGTGATCGGCTCCTGTGCGATGGGCGCGCAGCGGATCGGGATGTTGACTCAGGTAACCTACCTGGCGTTATATCGGATGATTATCGGTAAAATGTCGGTACGGGAATCGATTGCCGGGCCGGTGGTGATTTTTAAAATTACCGGGGAAGCCGCGAAAATCGGGTTTATCGCCGTATTGCAGATCATGGCCGGCCTGAGTGTTAGCCTGGCCATTATTAATTTATTCCCGATTCCGGTACTTGACGGCGGGCATTTGCTGTTCCTGCTGGTGGAAAAGCTGCGCGGAAAGTCCGTCAGTATGAAGATTCAGGAAATGGCCATGCGGGTCGGCCTTTCGCTGCTGGTAGTACTGATGGTGTTTGTTTTTTATAATGACCTCGATCGGGTCGGTTTTTTTGATAAACTGATCGGATGGTTCGGCGGAAAGTGATTTATGGACATTAAACGCAGAAAAACCAAAAAAGTAATGTGCCGTGACGTCGCTATCGGAGGAGGAAGTCCGGTATCGATTCAGTCGATGACCACGACCGACACAGCGGATGTTGCGGCCACCGCCCGCCAGATAAAAAAACTGGAACGGGCCGGGTGCCAGATTGTCCGGGTGGCGGTGCTCAATCAGCCGGCGGCACAGGCGATTGCCCGGATCAAACGCAAGATAGATATCCCCCTGGTTGCCGACATCCATTTCGATCATCGTTTAGCATTGGCCGCGCTGGAGCATGGCGCCGATAAAATCCGGATCAATCCCGGCAATATCGGAAAACGCAGTTATGTGGAAGCGGTAATCAATGAGGCGAAACGGAAAAAAATTCCGGTGCGCATCGGGCTTAATTCCGGATCGGTGATACGGACTCCGGGGAAAACCGTTGCCGATGATATGGTGAACGCGGGACTGGCTTATTTAAAAATATTTGAGCATTGTAAATACGACCAGGTGGTGGTTTCGCTTAAAGCCCACGATGTGCTCTCCACCATTGAGGCCTACCGGCGCATGGCCGCGGTTACCGATGCTCCGCTGCATTTGGGCGTAACCGCTGCCGGACTGCTGCAGAGCGGTATTATAAAATCGAGCATCGGGATCGGGGCTTTGCTGATGGAAGGCATCGGAGACACTATCCGGGTTTCATTGACCGCGGACCCGGTTGAAGAAGTCGTAGTGGCGAAAAAAATCCTCAGTTCGGTAGGCCTGCGCGATTGCGGCATCGAAGTTATTGCCTGCCCGACCTGCGGCCGCTGCACCATCGATCTTATCGCGCTGGTAAAACGGGCGGAAAAAGAATTAGCGGTGATTGAAAAAAAATTTCCCCAAAAAAAACTCAGCGTGGCAATTATGGGCTGCGTGGTGAACGGACCGGGCGAGGCTAAAGATGCGGATATTGGTATTGCCTGGGGAGGAGCCGCCGGGATTTTGTTTAAGAAAGGAAAAAAAATCAAAGTGATTAAGAAAAACGATTTGTTGAGCGCATTGATCGCGGAGGTATATCATGAAATGGTCTGAGATGCTTTTGCCGACACTGAAGGAGGTACCGGCGGAAGCGGAAGCGATAAGCCATATTCTTATGCTCCGCGCCGGACTGATCCGTAAACTGACGTCCGGGGTGTATTCGTATCTGCCGCTGGGGTTGCGCGTCCTGAAAAAGATCGAGGCGATCATTATCGAAGAAATGAACGTCAAAGGGGCGCAGCAGCTGTTGCTGCCGGCGATCCAACCGGTTGAATTATGGGTCAAAAGCGGCCGGTTCGAAACATTGGGGGAGGATATGATCACGTTTTCCGACCGGCATAAAAAAAATAACGTGCTGGGCCCGACCCATGAAGAAGTAATCACGTCGCTGGTAAAAAACGAGGTAAATTCCTACCGGCAGTTACCGCTGATTTTATATCAAATCCAGACTAAATTCCGCGATGAAGCCCGTCCGCGGTTCGGGGTGATGCGTTCCCGTGAATTTATCATGAAAGACGCGTATAGTTTCGATTGCAGCCAGGAGGGCTTGAACGCGAGTTATCAAAAAATGTATGATGCCTACAACCGTATATTCAGCCGCTGCGGACTGCGTTTCCTGGCGGTGGAAGCCGATACCGGGGTTATGGGCGGCGATGTTTCTCACGAATTCATGGTTCTTGCCGAAAGTGGTGAAGATAAAATCGCGCGTTGCCGGCAATGCGCGTATGCGGCAAGTATCGATAAGGCCGAATGTGTTCAGCGTGACGATGCGGAATCCTCCGCTTCGGCATCCGGCGAGAAACTTACTGAAGTGTCCACCCCGGGGGTGAGTTCGGTGAATGATGTCGCGAAATTTTTAAACATTAATCCGCGGCAATTGGTAAAGACCCTGCTTTATGTCAATGACGGTGCTCCGGTGGCGGTATTGGTTCGGGGAGACCATGAAGTAAATGAAGCAAAATTACAGCGGGTTTTGCGTTCGCGCCAGTTGGTTATGGCCGATGCGGAGACGATTAAAAAAGTAACCGGCGGGCCGTTGGGGTTCAGCGGACCGGCGG
>JAQULA010000140.1 GCA_028718845.1 Candidatus Omnitrophota bacterium | reverse complement strand
TTCGGCCCGGCCGCATTATGCGCAGACCTATTATATCGTTACCGGCCGGGGATGTGCGCATGCCTGCAGTTACTGCGGGCATTCCTATCTGAAAGAACTCTATCGCGGAAAAGGCCCGTACCTGCGCCGGAGAACCGTCGACAATGTTATTGCCGAACTGAAGCTGGCGAAGGAACGCTATCGCGCGCGGTACGTAAGGTTTTACGACGATAACTTTACCGAAAACAAAGAATGGCTGCGGGAGTTTTCGGACCGGTACCGCAAACATATCGGACTGCCGTTTGTCTGCAATGTGCATCCCAATCACATCGATGAACAAACCGTGTCCGGGCTGAGAGCCGCGGCCTATTGCGAGGTTAATATGGGGGTGCAAAGCCTTAATCCGTCTATTCGCGAGCAAATTATGCTCCGGCATCATTCCAATGCCCGGGTGGCAAAGGCCATTACCCTGTTGATGGATAATAATATCCGTTGCGAAGTGGAGAATATCCTGGCGTGCCCGACGGAAACCGAAGATGATTGGATGAAAATGATGGAATTTTATAACCGGCACCGGCCGTACAGGGTTACCTTGTATTTGCTGAAATTTTTTCCGAAAACTTCGATTACCGAGTGGGCGCGGAAGCAGGGGATCGTCGATGCGGCTGAATATGAAAGAATAATGAACGGCGAAGGATTGCAGTCTTTGTATCACGGGTCGAAGTCGCAGGAGAACCATTTGTTCGGGGTGAACGTGCTGCTTGCGCTCATGCCGATTTTACCCCGAAGGCTGGTTGACTACCTGCTTCGAAAGAGATGGTACCGGTTTTTATCCTGCCTGTCCCTGGCCCGGGTGCTTGATACGATCAATGAGCTCGGCCGTTACTGTGCGAGAAGCAACTATGAAACGTTCCCGCTTTCGTTCCGGATCCGGGCGGCGTGGGATGCGTTGTTCAGGCGGATTGACAATGGAGACCGGAAGAAAACAGCGGCAGTATCCGGCGCGGATTGATATGAAAATTGCGTTTGTAAACGATTCCTGTGAGCGGTTGGGAGTAGAGTATATTTCGGCGGTGCTCAAACAAGCCGGGCATGAAGTCCGGTTGTTTGTCGATCCGCAGCTGTTCGACGACGAGAATATCGCCGTCGCCCGGCTGGCCCGGCACTTCGACCGGAAAAAGGAGCTGATCGCAGAGCTGAAAGCTTATCGGCCGGACCTGATCGGTATTTCGGTAGTGACCGATTTTTACGAATGGGCCTGCCGGATCGCGGCAATGATAAAAAAGGAAATGGATGTGCCGGTCATATTCGGAGGCATTCATCCGACCTCGGTCCCGGAACGGGTGATTCGCAATGATTTCGTGGATATTGTCTGTGTCGGTGAAGGGGAATATCCCATGGCCGAACTTGCCGATAGTATGCGGCGGGGCGCGATCGATTATTCCATTCGTAATCTATGGTTTAAACGCGATGGACGCGTTATCCGTAATGAGGTACGGCCGTTACTGGAAAACCTGGATGCGTTACCCCCTCCGGATAAAGCGCTGTTCTATGCTCAAGGCCGGCATTTTTCGGTGTGTTACTATATTATGACCAGCCGCGGCTGCCGGCACGCCTGCAGTTATTGCTGCCATTCTTTTTTAAAGGAAATCTACTCCGGCAAAGGCCGCTATCTCCGGAGAAGGAGCATCGATAATATTATCCGGGAACTGACTTTGGCCAAGGAGCGCTACGGGATAAAGTATGTCCGCTTTTTCGATGAAAGTCTCGGCAGCGACGAGAACTGGTTAAAAGAATTTTCCGCTTTGTACCGCGACCAGGTCAATGTGCCGTTTATCTGTTATATGCACCCGCATGATGTTACCCCGGCATCGGTGGGGTATTTAAAATCGGCCGGCTGCCGGGAAATCGAAATGGGGGTGCAGAGCATGTCCGAGGCGATCACCTTCGGTGTTTTGAACCGGCCGGTGCGCAATCGCGCGATTGAAAAAGCGCTCGATGTTATCCGCCGGGAGAAAATAAGTTTGGTTACCGATAATATCCTGGGTTTGCCGGGACAGCAGGAAAATGATATTCTTACGCTGGCGCGGTGTTATAATAAAAGACGGGTCAGCCGGATTTACTCTTTTTGGCTGCGTTATTATCCCCGGATCGCGATCACGGAATGGGCCCGCCGGGAAGGGATACTCAGTGCGCGGAACTATGAAGCGATCCTGGATGGAAAGCGCAGCGCGCCTTTTTCCCGCGGCGGTGACACCAGTACCCGGGAGTTTATCCGGCTGCAATTTCTCATGTTTCTGATCGCCGTCATGCCTGCGCCGGTTATCGCCTGGATTATCGAACGCCGCCGGTATCGTTATCTGCCGTCTCGTTTTCCGCCGGCGGTGATGGCGGTGTTGACGAGTTTATTTTCACCGGCCTTAAACGATCATATTGTGCATAAAAAAGAGTTGCTGCGTTATTGGGAAGGCCTCACCCAAGCAAGGAAAACCCCGGGCGAGGCGTTTGTTAAAAGCTGAATTTAATATACCCGGACTACGGGTATCGATAGGTGGAGTATGAGCCGTTTTAATCCGGGAACAACCGTGCGGATCGCGCACAAGATTGCCGATACTGCCGTGCGCGGAACGACCAATATCATAACCGCGGAAATCGCGCTGACCTACCGGTGTAATCTGCGCTGCGCGTATTGTGATCTTGCGGTTTTTGAAGAAGACGGCGCGCGCCGGGAATTGTCGGCGGAGCAATTCGGGGAAATTTTCACGCGTCTGGAACGCCTGGGGGTGGAACGGGTGAATTTGTCCGGAGGAGAGCCGCTGCTGCGGGAGGATATCCCCGCGATTTTACAGGCGGCTTGCGCGAAAAAATTCCGGGTCAATCTGACCACCAACGGGGTTTTTGTGCCCCGTTATATCGAGCGGTTGACCGGTTTGGACGGGTTGATTATCAGTATCGACGGCGCCGGCAGTACCCACGATTATTTACGCGGGCCGGGAATGCACGCGGCGGCGTTACGGGCCCTCGAGCTGAGCCGGCACAGCCGGATACCGGTTATGGTTTCCGCGGTGCTTACGAGTAAGACATCGCAAGCGGATGTCGGTTATTTGCTTGCCCTGTGCGAAGACATGGATATCTCCTGCATCATCCAGCCGATGACCCGGGGGGTTTATGTCCGCAATCGGTGGGTTCCGTTCACAAAGGCGGGTCCGCTTACGCCCACCATCGCTCAGTTGCGGGAAGTACGGGGCTATTTGCAAAAAGATCCCCGCCGACGCAGAGTGATCGGCGGGAATTATTATTTCGACGAGGTCATTCGCTGGTATCGGCGGTGTGAACGCAAAAGCGCCCCGGAGGCGCGCTGCCTGGCGGGAAAACTTTTTATCAGTATTACCCCCCAGGGAAAAATCCTGCCCTGCAGTATGCGTTATGAAGAGGGTAGCGTGCCTGTCGGGCCGGATCTTCCCGGAAAACCGATGGGTGAACGCTCCGGGAAACGGATGCATTGCCGGGGTTGTTCCTGTTACGCGTATATGGTATTGAACGGGCTGGCGGCAATGGACATGAACACTATCCGGCATTGTTTAACGTCGATGACAACGGCAACGCCGTAAGGCGATCGGAGTAGAAAGATGGGAAAAGATTTTGGGGTTTCGTTAGTGGTCCCGGTGTATAATGAACAGGACGTTATCCGTGAAACGGTGGATATTTTTTTAAATGATTTGGCCGCGGTTTGCACCGATTACGAATTGATCGTGGTTAACGACGGCAGTACCGATAATACCGCCCGGTTGCTTAAGGAACTGCAGGCGGTATATCCGGAAAAACTGCGGGTGGTTACCAATGATAAGAATCTGGGCAGCGGGAGAAGCCTGATGGTCGGGTTCGGGCAGGCGCGGTTTCCTTTGGTAGCGACAAATTTCGCGGACCGGCCGTTTAAGACCGCGGAATTGAAAAATATTTTTCCGCTTTTTGTCCACGGCGCCGATTTTGTGGTCGTCTGCCGGCAGGACCGTTCAGCCAACACTTTGTATCGTAAGCTTACGTCATTGGTAAATTATTATTGCATTCGATTTCTTTTTAACATCCGGATCAATGATTTTCAGTTCGTGCAGGTATATCGCCGGGACATGGTGCGGAAAATAAATGTCGATGCGCACCACACGTTCGTGCCTCCGGAGCTGATGATCCGGGCCCTGGCGCAGGGATGCCGGATGGCGGAATATAAAACGAATTTCTATCCGCGGACAAAAGGCGCGGCCAAATGCGGGCATCCCGCGGTCATTCTGTGCGCGCTGCGCGACATGGTGCGGTTTTGGTTTCGCCTGAACGTCGTGTCCCGTTTCGATGCGAATAAACGGACCGTGGAAATAAACGCATGAAAGCAAAAGATAAAATTGCCTGTCTGGGTTCGATCGTACGCTGCCGTTTTTTGAAGCAGCGTATCCCTTTAGCGGTGCGCTGGCAGTTGACGAACCGGTGCACGTTACGCTGTCGCTATTGTAAGGTGTGGCAAACTCCGGGCAAGGAACCGGGGTTCGATACGGTCCGCCGGGGCATTGATGTGTTGACGGAGCTGGGGATGAAACGGATATCGCTCAGCGGAGGGGAAGTGCTGCTGCGCGACGATATCGATGAAATAGTCCGTTATGCGGTAAGTAAAAAAATATATCCGGAAATGAACACGAACGGAACCCTGGTAAAGAAAAAAATCGATGTCGTCAAACAGCTCGATTACCTTAAAATAAGTTTTGACGGCCCGGAGACGGTGCATGATCATCTCCGGGGAAAAGGTTCATATCGCGGCGTTATGGAGGCGGCCGAAGAATGCCGGCGGCAGGGGGTGGCTTTCGGTTTCGCGACCACGTTGACCAAATATAATATCGGCAGTCTCGGGGAAATTTTAGACGCGGCCAAGCGCTTCAATACCATTGTGGCGTTTCAGCCGCTGAAGCAGCTTTATCGCGGCGTGGACGATATCTCGGAAATGGCCCCGGAGGCCGGCCCTTATAAAGAAGCCGTAACCCGGCTGCTAGCCGCGAAACTTTCCGGCAATAAGAATATCCGTAATTCAGTGCGCGGGTTGCGCCATATTTATCATTGGCCGCGGTATGAACGGTTGACGTGTTATGCCGGGAAAATTTTTTGTATTATCGATACCAACGGCGATATCTGTCCCTGCGACC
>JAQULA010000139.1 GCA_028718845.1 Candidatus Omnitrophota bacterium | reverse complement strand
ACTTTTTACTTAGCGTTGCGGTTAATACATCTTTTTTATCTGCGTATCCGTATAATAAAACTGGATGATCCGGTCATAGGTATACCCGCCCTGCGCCATGGTCGCCGCTCCGACCTGACACATCCCGACCCCATGCCCCCAGCCTCCGCCGTAAAATAAAAATTCCCGGGCATTTCCTTTTTTGTCCACCGCCACATCGATATTAAACATACCGCTGCGCAGATCTCCGAATAACTGCCGGATAGTCAGTTCTTTTTCTACTGTAAATACTCCTTTGCTGCCGGTAATACAAATGTTTTGGATATGTCCGGATAGGTTTCGTTCGGCGATATCCACCGAAATAAGCGCTCCGATATCCATCTTTTTGTTGATCAGCTCCTGAAGTTTTTCTTTTGAATACACGCGCATCCAGCGAAAATTGCTCCGCCGGGAAAACGCGTCGTTATTGCAAAAAACCGGGATATTCTGCGTCCACAACCAATCGTCCAGCTCCAGCGGAGACAACGGAAAAACAAAACCGGTGCCGGAGGGCGCGTCCACGCGCGCACGTAAATAAGGGATCAGCGAACGGTCTCCGTAAATATTATCCTGGGTATGCCCGCCGCAGCTGTTGCTGTAGACCGCATCGATCGGTTTCCCGTTATAGACCGCCACTTCTCCGCAGGTACTATCGACTGCCGCGTTCGTCGCCTTCGTTTCCACCCGCGCGCCGCTGTAAGCCTGGCAATGGACCCCGGAACAGAAATCATAGCCCTCTTTACCGTGCCGCCCCAATTTAACATCGGCCTCGCTGCGGGCAGCTACCGCCTGCGCTTTCAATGCCTCGGCCGGCCATTCCGGCGGCATCTCACTCGGAAGAACTCCGTATAAATATTCTTCCAGGTTTACCACATTAATAATCCGCAATGTCTCGCCGTCACCGTTACTGATATTTATTGCCCCGCGATAGATCCGGTCGGTCTTGCTGGCCCAGTACTGCCCGATGCCGGCTTCGACGTCGAAAATCAAAAAAGTCGCAGCCGGGGATAAATGCGCGATAGAAACCGGCCGGCTTAACCGCAGACACCGCTGCCCATCGGAAGTAATGCTGATTTCCTGCCTGTCCCGGTCTACGGCATACAACCGGTTTTTTTCACCCCGGAATAAAATCGCATCCGTTCCCTGTTCGCGGACGAACCATTCTTCCGAACATTTAAAACGCAGCCGCCGGACATCCCCGATGTGTACGCGAACCAACGGCGCGCCGGGAACCTTCGCGGGAACAACTTCCTGCGCCATATTCTCGGCCAAACGCTGGGTCTCACGCTGGGACTGAGCCTGTTTTAACGATTCCCCGGCAAGCGCATAGATACGGTCGATGGTTACCTGGGCCTGCCGGTCATCCGGGTCCACCGCTTGAACTTTGCGGTATGCCTCCAAAGACCGCTCATATAATTTTTGATTTAAATAAACCTGCGCCAATTCCGAATAAATTCCGGTTATACTGGGGTCAAGTTCTCTGGTCGTTTCATATTCTTTCTGGGCCTGCGTCCATTGTTGCTTGCGGCTGTATAACTGTCCCAGGGCATGATGCGCCGCGGCACAGGAAGATTCCTGTTCCACCGCCTTTGCATAGGACTGTATCGCGTTTTCCCAATCACGGACGGATTCAAAACACCGCCCCAGCCAAAAATAGACCATCGGACCTTTTTGCCCCAGGACAATCGCCTGCTGCAATGCCGCGATCGCTTCTTCGGTCTGCCCCTGTAAAAAAAGCACCTCACCCATATTGAGATAGATGATTTTATCCGGTTCGATCCGCAATAATTTACGATAGACCGCACCGGCCCGGGTATAGTCCCGCATATTTTTAAGGATCATGGCTTGATTGAGAATGGCTTCTTTGGAAGAAGGCATAAACGACTCCGCCTGCGCATACGCGGCCAGCGCCTCTTTATACCGTCCCTGATTAAATAAAACGCGTCCCCGGTCGCAGCTGCTGCGGTATGAATCCGCCGCCGCATAAAGCGTAACCAGCGGCAAAAAAACCAGTAAACCGGCCGCCCCCCAGATCAACATCCGCCTGCGGTCAAACAAAATCCTACCCACCTTCGTCTCTCCTGAGTGTATCCGACAAAAATAATCGGACAGTAAGCGCGTATTATGCCTTATTAAAAACACAAAGGACCGAATTCAAATGCTCATCCTTGTCTTTTATCGCAAACATTTTGAGGTTTATGGCGGCTTTCGCACGCAAAATCGGCAGGAATAACTCCACATCGGCGGCAATAGTGTTTGACCTCCGGCTCATAATATCCTGATACAAAGCGTTGAACTGGCCGTTAGATTCCAGGCGTACCACGGAATCAATGCTTAAATCGTCCTGATTGATGGCAAAGATATCTTGCGCGGCTTTATTGATCTTGATCCGGCCCGAAGACAGGTCGAAAATCATGACCCCGTCCCGCATAGTCCGGTTCAGAGTGGTCAGCAGTTTGTTAACCGTGTCGACCCGGTCTTCCCGCAGCCGGTCAAAACTGTTAATGCGGTCGATAACGGCATTAAAGCGCCCGGCTAAAAAAGACATTTCATCCTTACCCGGCATTGAGATCCCGGTCTGGAAATTATTTTCCAGGATATGGCGCAGTGCCAGTTGAAATTTTTTGCGGAACATGGTAAGCCGGTTTAAAATAAACAGGGTAATGACCATTCCCGTTCCCGCCAGGATCACAAACGCGTCCCGGTAAACAAAGGACACATCGTTATTCGCCAAAACGACGAATAGGATAAAAATCACTATCAATACAGCGAAGAGCACATCAAGCTTTCGTTTCATACATTTTCCTCACCCATGTTTGGAAAGGGTATTAATGCTTTCCTGTTTCCCGACCAGAATAAGCGCATCACTCTCGTCCAAAACATCCTCCGCCTGCGGTAAATCGTTGATCTCCTCCTTCAAAATACGCTGCCCGCGTTCATCGATAGCCGCAACCAGTTTTTTAATCGCCACTACGTTTACGTCATAACGCTTGCGCAAGTTCAACTCTTTGAGCATCTTTCCGGAAAACTCCTTGGGAATCCGGATCTCGGCCATAATATGCCCGCTGGAAAGTTTCATACATACCTGCAGATTGGGACTGGTTAAACTTTTTCCGACCGACTCCCCCATTTCTTTTTCGAGATTCAGGATTTTCGTGATTTCCAACACCCGCAGGATTTCTTCCTGCAGGGGGTTAACCGAACGGCTGTAAATGTTTTTTATGCCCATTTTCTTCAGCAAAGTCGTGGTCAGAAGATTTGATTCCACGTTCTGTCCGATACAGACGATCGCCGCGTCAACCTGTTCGATACCGATGGAACGCAGCGCCTTTTCATCCGTAGAATCAAGCGCAACGGCGACCGCGACATAGTCCTTGATATCTTCCACTTTTTCCTTGTCGGAATCGATGGCCAGCACTTCCACTCCCTGGTCGGTCAATGTGCGCGCTACCGTCGATCCAAAACTGCCCAATCCCAGCACTGCAACCTGACGCATATGGTCCTCCTGCTCTGCGATTACTTTATTTCCGCATCGGTAAGATAACAGCAGGGATCTTCCTGCCAGAAATCGCCATTTATAACCGACGCCCGGATCCGGCACCCGCCGCAATACGACTTATAACGGCAGCGGCCGCATTTTCCTTTTAAATGCTCGGCTTTGGACCGCAGGCGGCATAATTCCGGATCATCCTTATCCAGCCAGATATCGTTAAAATCGCGCTCCCGGATATTGCCCAGGCCCTGCTGCTGCCAAAACTGACAGGCATACACCTCGCCTTTGGGCGAGACATCGACGATCTTGGAGCCCGCGGAACAGCCGCCGTGGAATTTAAGCAGTTTCAGCACGGCCTTGGCCGCGGCCGGGTTCTTCTTTTTAAGATAATTGTAAATATAGATGCCGTCGGCATGATTGTCCACGGTCAAAATCTCGAAATTGTATTTTTTCCGGTTATACTCCAGCGCTCGCTTGATCAGGAAATCGATGACCTGCCGACGCGCGGCATTATCGATATCCTGCTTTGCCAAAGAAGCTCCCCGTCCGGAATAAACCAAATGATACATGCAGAAACGCGGGATCTGTTCCTCAATGCACATATCCAGTACTTTCGGCAGGTCCGGCGCGTTGATCTGGTTGATCGTAAACCGGACTCCGGTTTTCAGCCCGGCTTCCTGAGAATTGCGGATCCCCTGCAGCGCCCGGTTGTATGCCCCGGGCAAATTGCGGAAATAATCATGCAGCTTCTTGGCTCCGTCGATACTAACCCCGATATAATCGGTTTCGCAGGCTTTCAATTTTTTGGCGATATCCTTAGTGATCAAGGTCCCGTTGGTCGATAACCCGACCCGGATGCCTTTGGCCTTGGCATAACCGATAAGTTCAAAAATGTCCTTGTGCATCAGCGGTTCTCCGCCGGAAAATAAAAGCACCGGGATATCGATCTGCGCGAACGAATCGATCGTCCGCTTCAGCTGCGGCAGGGACAGCTCGCCGCGGTAATTTTTGTTCTTCGATTCCAGATAACAATGCCGGCAATTGAGATTACAGCGCTGGGTAATATTGAACACCACCAGCGGGCTGGAAGCATTGCAGGCCCGGAATAACGGCGATTTTTTCTTCTTGCTTACCGCCTTTAACATTTGAGAAACCGTGGGAGTACCGCCTAACAATTTGGTAAGATTAATCATGATCTCATCCTTTTCTGATTTTTTTTATCGCTTGTACCAGACCGTCCATGGTAAACACCGCGGCCGCGGCGGCCGCCGTGTAGCCGTATCTCCGCAGCGTTTTTTCGGTGATCGGGCCGATAACGACAAAAGTTTGTTGTTGTAAAAGTTTCTTCGCTTTTCCGGCAAATTGCATAAACTGATGCACACAACTGGAACTGGTGAACGCGATCGCGTCGAAGCGTTCCCGTTCGATCAGCGCGAGCAAATCTCCGCGATTCGCCTCGCGCGGCGGCTCGACATGGTAGAGAAATAACTCATCCACCACCGCCCCCCGGCGGGCCAGGGCTTCACACAAAACCGGACGTCCTTGCCGGGAATGCGGGACAAAAATCCGCTTTCCTTTAATATCGATATCCCGGAATTCCCGGATCAGGCCTTCCATCACAAACTTTTCCGGGATCAAATCCGCGGTAATCCCCCGCCACACCAGCTCCTTATTCGTTCCCTCG
>JAQULA010000138.1 GCA_028718845.1 Candidatus Omnitrophota bacterium | reverse complement strand
TAATGGCGCGGCCGGGAGGGCTCGAACCTCCAACCCTTAGTTCCGTAGACTAATACTCTATCCAGTTGAGCTACGGCCGCGCAAAAAAACTTATTTCACTATCCGTCCGCCGGATTTCCCGGCGAGACCTCGCCACCGGAAATATCCTGCTTAACCCTGGCGGGCTAAACGCTATTTTTACTTTTCATTGACGTCGATTTCGATACCGCCGAGGATCGTCGCGAAGATATTGTATAATACGGCAAAAAACGTAAACAGTAATCCGAAAATCAACGCGCTGAATAATCCGAACATCACCGACCCGAAAAATCCGGTCAGCAGCGGTCCGATATAAGGGATGGTCTGGACCTGCTGTTTGAAATAGCTGCCGCCGAACCCGCCGCCGAATAATGCGACAATGAACCCGGCAATGAAACTCAGCCCTCCGCACAGCTTAAACACCGACCCCAATTCGATATTTTTAAATTCAATCCGCTTCATCCTGCACCCTCCTGCACGTTAGCGTGCGTTCTACGTACCATTTTACGCAAGAGACAGCTATCCCCTCGAATAAATGTACCTTGTACCATAGCATAAAACCCCGGAAAAAGCAAGCAGGGAAAGGCCTCGCGCGAGGAAGGCCTATATACGTTCAATCGCCTCGGCCGGAACCCACCCCAACTTCGCATCCGGAGTTTTGACCCGCAGCCATTGGTTGCTGCTGCCGATAATCTTTATCTTTGCCCCCTCATAGAGCTTAAAATAGGTTACGGCGGTATCGGCCGGAGCGAATTTTGCTTCCGTGGAGGCGGTCACAACAACCGCGTAAGAATCGGCCTGCGTTTCCTGCATTGCCGCCGCCCAGCCCGCACCAATCAGGATTAAAGCAATCAGTCCCGATCCGATACCATATTTAAGGAGCGGCACGGTCCGCTTACATAAAATACTCAGGGCCAGCATCAGCGCCAAAAACACGTACACCCCCGCCCCGGCCAGGGTCAATTCATTAAGCGTATAATTGCCGGCTATCGCATACGGCACACGCAGGATCCAGGGCGGATTCTTGTCCGGCAATGGATTTTCCCGTAACGACAAGGCATAGGCCAGATTAGCGCCGCAGTCACTGTCGCGGGGAATTAACCGGTGCGCCCGCTCATAATTGACAATGGCTTTTCCCAGCTTGCCCATTTTAAAATAGGCATTGCCGAGATTATAGTAGAGATTGCCGCTCTCCATGTTCTGGCCCAATATCTTTTCGTATTCCGCGGCGGATCCCGGGTAATCGCCTTTTTTGAACAATTCATTGGCATTATAGAAAAGCCCGTGCAGCAGCGACGATTGCGGCATGCCATAGCCCGCCGCACTGAAGATTAACACCGCTATCGCCCCGACACATAAATAGCGCAGATATCCGTTCATCGTTTTTTTCTCTCCAGATAATCGATCATCTCTTCCACTGCCGATAAGGTTTGTTTCATCGACGCCTGGTCAAACGCCGCGACGGCATAACGGGCGCTGTCGCAATCGCCAAAACAGGCCTTCAGCTTGGCCCGGATATCCTCAGCCGCCCCTTCCCGGCTTAATAATTCATCGGCGCCGTCCGCGGTAATGCCTCCGGAAGGGATATTGAACCGATGCCCCAGGTATTCCTGCAGCGTTTTAAAAATTTGATCGTAAAATAACGCGGTTTTGTTCTGCTGCAGATACGCCCGCGCCGTCTTCAGCTTATCGCGGGCTATTTTCGGAGCCCGCAGTTTACGCGCGTAACGCACGTCGCTGGAAAGCCGGTCCTGCCGGCGCTGAAAAACATATACTCCGGCAACCAGGAAAAACGGCGCCAGCAGCAGGGCCGGCAGCCAACGGTTTTGATGCCGAAACACCCCTTTTGCCCGGACTTCGCCGATATCATCCTTAATATACACGATATCCTTGCCGAGCACCCGCGTCGCCGCCGCAGACGCGGACGGTGAACGGGTGGCATCTACGATCTGGGCGTTTTTTTCCGTGGACGGGGACACTTGTATTGCCGTAGGTTTCTGTTCGCACACCCCATATTGCTCGGTTGCCGGATCAAAATAAGCGAATCGAACTGCCGGCGTTTCGGTTATTTTTTCACTTAAAGGAATGATCACCTGCTCAAAGGTTTTACCGTTATCGGTAGTCCGCGCTTCCGCGTTATAAACCTTGAACCCTTCCGCGGAGATCAATTGCGGGCTCTGTACGCTGTCGAAATTCCCGGACCCGCTGATTTTCATGATCAGAGTGATCGGATCCCCGGCCTTCACCTCCGTAGGCGAACCGGACGCCTCCATTTGAAACTGCCCGACCGCGCCGTTAAATTCCCGGGGGCGGTCCGGCTCCGGGAAAGGCAGGATCGTAAGCGCTAATTCCGGCGACCTCACTTCCTTGGAATAAAGTTGTACCCGGCCTAAAAAATCATTGAAGAACGAATCGTCAAAAAAATCATTCATCCCGGACCCGGCACGACGCGGCTCTTTTTTGGCGATGATATTGCACTTCAGCGATGCCGGGCCGAGGGTAACCTGGCCTTCTTTGGTCGAAGACACTGCCGTACGGAATTCCACGACATCATACCCGGCCCCGCCCAGGGTCTCCCGGTACTGACGCGCCCGTCCGAACCCTTCGGAAACATACCCCTGGCCTTCCAGCACCGGATATTGAATATCACGCACCCCCAGCTGATTTATATATAATTTTACGGTCACGGGAATACGTTCATTACGATACCCTTTGTTTTTTTCCGCGGCAAGGACCAGAAAGATCCTTCCGTTAAAATCGCTTTCGGGAGAAGAAGCCGGAGCGGCGGAAGCCTGCGGCGCCTGTCCGCGGTCGACCACGGTAATTTCCTGAACCGAAGTCGTATAGGCAACCCCTTTAAGATTAAACGAGTACGGCCCCAGTTTAAATGTGCCTTTCTGCAGCGCCACCAGCCGATAACGGTGAGTTATGGACGCGGACGTGACTCCATTGACAATAGACATCACCGTCGAAGGCCCAAGATACTGGCTGCGAAACCCGGGAGTGTCCGGCAATCGCGGAGCAGGCACCCCTCGAGTATTATTAAACACCAATGACAGCTGGACCATATCGCCGATCTCGGCCGTATTCCGGTCGAGAGTCAATTCCACCGGCACATCCGCGGCCAAGGCCGCCGAAGCGAACAGGATAATAACACCGCTAACAATGCCCGCTAATATCTTCATTACCAATCTTTCCCGACGATAGTCTCTTGATGCTGTTCCTGATCATTAAGCTGTACCGGTCGCTGCTGTTCTGCCCGCTGAAAATTATCCAGCAGCATCAAGGCCTGGTCTTTAGTCATTTCATTCGCCGCGGACTGCTCCGGCTGCGCCTCTTTTTTCTCTTGATCGGACGATTTCTCCCGGTCCGATTGTTTTTTCTGCGGCTGTTCCTGCGATTGCTGTTGCTGCTGTTGTTGTTTATCCGGCTGTCCGGACCCGCCTTGGGACTGCTGTTGCTGCTTATCCTTTTTCTGGTCCTGCTTCTGTTGCTGCTGTTTTTGCTGCTGCTCGGTCTCTTTGATTTTCTTTGCGGTCAACTCATAATTAATCTTCGCCTGGGTATCGGTATGGTCCAATTCAATGGCCCGCTGAAAAAATTCCAGGGCTTCTTTATAATACGGCATCGCCGCCCCGGGATCTTTGGCCTGGGCCGCTTCCCCGGATTTAAAAGCGGTATTGCCGAGGTTATACGCCGTCCACTGTTCTTCCCGCTTATTTTCGGTGTTCATGGCCCGCCGGAATTGTTCCCCGGCGTTGGGATAATCACCCCGGTTATAGGAATCCACCCCCTGATTATAGGCGGAACGCGTCCCGGTACTTTGGCCGGCGGCATATACCCGCGGGCCAATGATAAGCCAGACAATCATAATACTACCACAAATAGTTTTTTTCATCGGTTCTTTTTATCCGAAACAACCGGTTCCAGGAACAACAAAAACACCGCCAGCGCCAGCGGGATCTGGAAACGCTCCAGGAAATGTTTTTCCCGGTTGCTGCTGAGGTCCTTCTTTTCCATGGCCAGGATCTTTCGGTCATAAATATACTCCAACCCAAAACGGGTCGGCGTTGCTTTAATATACATCCCATTGCTTTTCAAGGCAATATCCTGGAGCAGGGTTTCGTTAAGCCGCGATTTCACCACACGGCCTTCGGCGTCTTTTAAAAAACTGCTCTGCCCCTGGCTGTCGGTAACGCTGATCAGTTCACCCTCGGTGGTTCCTACGCCGATAGTATAAATGACGATGTTCTCTTTAGCCGCTTTTACCGCGGCGGCAACCGGGTCGCCTTCATGGCTCTCCCCGTCGGTAATAATGATCAGCACCCGGGTAACGCCTTCAGACCCGGTGGCAAAACTATCCAGGGCCTGATTGACCGCGCTTTCGATGTTCGTACCCGGGAGGGGAATGATTTCCGGGTTCAATCCCTCCGCGGCCAGTAAAAATCCGTTGTAATCGATCGTCAGCGGGCACTGCACGAACGCGCTGCCGGCAAACGCGATCAATCCGATACGGTCGCCTTTAAGTTCTTTTACCAGGTCCTCGATGGCCAGCTTGGTCCTGGCCAGGCGGCTGGGCAGAACATCATTGGTCAGCATGCTCTTGGACACATCCACCGCGACCAGAACGTCCACGCCGCGCGAATGGACTTCTTCCCAGACAAATCCCCATTGCGGGCGCAGCAGCGCAATAATGATCAGGGCCATACCGGTTACCGTCAGGATCATTTTGATCCGGTGACCCCGCCGGCTGTAACCGGCGGACAAACGCGGCAACGCCCCGGCCGAGGCAAACCGCTGCAGCAACGCCGTACGGCGCTTCGCGGTGATCAGGAACAAACCGATCAATCCGGCCAGGATGAAAAATAACCAGCTGTACTCTAAAGCGGCAAATTTCATAATTTACTCTGCTCTTCTGTCTTGCGTAATGCGTACTGCGTCTTTTAACTTTTTTACTTAGCCTTTGCGTCCTTCGTCCCAGTGGCCTCGCCGTATTCCGGCGGGGAAACGATCGTCCCTCGTCCTTCGGCTCTTACGGTATCTTCACCGCCGCCGTATTCGCCAGAACCTGTTCAAGCACGATCAGGAACAGCGCCAATAAAGCAAACGAAACGTATAATTCTTCGTAGCGCTGGTACACCGGCTGTTTAAACGGCGTCTTCTCCATTTTGTTGATTTGACGATAAA
>JAQULA010000137.1 GCA_028718845.1 Candidatus Omnitrophota bacterium | reverse complement strand
TTTTCCGTTATTACCTGGGAAAAGTCAAATACGATCAGACTCTTGATTGGGGAAGACTCGCGCGCAGCGCAGTGGGAAAAACACCCGCGGACATTGAAAATGTCGTGCGGGAGGGTGCGTTGATTGAGGCTCGCAATAAAAAGAAGATGATAACCCATAAGGATCTCAGTGAAGCGATGGAGAGAATTGAACTGGGATTGAAACATCGTATTAAAATGCCGCCGTTGGATAAAGAAATGACCGCTTATCATGAAGCCGGTCATCTTATGGCCACTTACCTTTTGCATCCCTATGACGATGTGTTCAAGGCTTCAATTATTCCGCGAAAAGGGTCGTTGGGGGTGGTTCATCCCCGGCCGCGGGATGAGTGGCAGCATCGCAGTTTGGAAGGATACCTGGCGGATATCAAGGTCAGTCTGGCCGGATATGCGGCGGAGAAGATAAAATACGCCACGACTACCAGCGGCGTGCTTTCCGATTTCCAGCACGCGATGACTATCGCGCATACGATGGTATGGAAAGTCGGGATGGGCATATCCGGAAGTATCGGCGATTATTCGGTGATTCCGCCGGAGCAGCTTTCCGATGCGGTAAAAGAACGTCTGAATGAGGAAACAAATCAAATTTTGCAAAAATGCCTCAAGGACGTGGAGGATCTGCTGAGAAAGGAAAAGCCGCTTTTGGACCGGTTTGCGAAAGAGCTTATCGAGAAAGAAGAACTTGAGTATGACCAGATTGAAGCAATATTTAAGGAATATGATAAAAAACCGGCGCCGACATTTGGTTCGTAGCTCAATTGTTTTTTTGCTGATGGGATGCCTGTTGCATAACGGCTGCGCTCCGACTTATCCCAAGGAACGATTGGCGCAATCGCTTGTCGATGTTTGTAAACGCGAATACGGCATAGATGTACAGGCTAAACTACAGGGCAAAACAGTTGTCGTGTTTATTCCGCTTGAAGAGTTGTTCGATTTTAAGCTGGAAATCGTGCCGGGGGCGATTGAGAAAATTGAAAATGTCATTTTGACGACCTCGCGGGTGATCTTCAGCACCGACGCAAAGGTTGATTTTTATACGATTATCGCCGCGGACGTAAAAACCACGGCAGCCGAGCTGGTGTTGATTCGCTGCATGGACGATGTGTACAAATTCATGCATGAATGGATCGGCCGGGAAGATTATCGCCGGCGGGTATTGTGGCAGGTTAATTTTAATTCAAAACTTTTACATCTGGAAAAGTTCGATTTTGATATCCCGGAAATGACTTTACCGGTATTTCTCGCGGAACAGACCGCGCAGCGACTGAATTTTATCTTTGATTCGGCGGTCGCCTATAAAGTTAAAATTAAGCCCGAATTTAATCCGGAAAAAAAGCAATTTGTATTTTCGGTTATTGTCTCCGATTCGACCAGATTTACAAATGTGTATGTGCCGATCATCGCGCGGGAAGCCTACACGGTGTTCAAAGAATACGGGTTTACTGATTTTGACCGGGTAATGATCAAGAATCAATTGCTCAATAACATCGCCGTAATAACCAAACAGGATATGCCGAGTTATCAAAAAACGGATGTGCAGGCGTTATTGACATTACCGGTATATAACTGAGATTGGGCCTTGTTTTGCGCTGTCCGGATAAAATCGGGCGGTTAGCTATGACAAGCAAATTATTGCAAAGGAGTCAGCGTGGAAATCAAACAGTTGGAAGCAAAAGCCAAAAAAATGAGACGGGATGTTATTCAGATGCTGGAAAAGGCCGGATCCGGCCATCCCGGAGGTTCTCTTTCATCCACGGAAATTCTTACCTGTTTGTTTTTTAAAGTGATGCGGCATAACCCGCAGGATCCGAAATGGCCGGATCGCGACCGTTTTCACCTGTCCAAGGGGCATTGTTGTCCGATCTGGTATGCGGTATTGGCCGAGTGCGGTTATTTTCCGAAGGAAGAGCTGTCCCGGCTGCGTAAACTGGGGGCGTTGCTTCAGGGGCATCCGGATGTACATGTCCCGGGGATTGATGTTGCCAGCGGTTCGCTGGGCCAGGGGCTATCCGTCACTTTAGGCATGGCCTTAAGCGGGAGGATCGACAAACGCGATTACCGGGTCTATTGTTTATTGGGTGACGGAGAAATTCAGGAGGGAAATGTGTGGGAGGCGGCTATGGCCTGCGCGCATTTTCGGACCGATTCCCTTTGCGCGGTTATCGATCATAACGGTTTTCAGATCGACGGGCGGGTTCAGGACGTTATGGCGATAGAGCCGCTGGCCGATAAATGGAAAGCGTTCGGATGGCATGTAATTTCGGTTGACGGCCACAATATTGCACAGTTACTGGCGGCGTTTGAAGAAGCGCGGTCCACTAAAGGAAAACCCACGGTTATTATCGCAAAAACGATCAAAGGCAAGGATGTTTCGTTTATGGAAAATGTGGCTGATTTTCATGGACGCGCGCCGACAAAAGAAGAAGCGGTAATCGCTTTAAAGGAGCTTTCAGATGGCAAGTGAGGCATTGTATCAACGGGATGTGTACGGAAAAACACTGGTGGAACTCGGACATAGCGATCCGTCTATTGTTGTCCTGGATGCCGATCTTTCCGGTTCAACCAGGACGGTATTGTTTGCCCGGGAATTCCCGGAACGGTTTTTTAATTTCGGGGTAGCGGAGCAGAACATGATGGCTACTGCTTCCGGACTGGCGAGCTGCGGGAAAACAGTGTTTGCTTCCACTTTTGCCATGTTTGCCACCGGGCGGGCCTGGGATCAGGTGCGTAATTCTATCTGTTATAGCCGGATGAACGTGAAAATTGTCGCCACCCATGCCGGGGTAACCGTCGGGCCGGACGGCGCGACCCATCAGGCGCTTGAAGATATCGCATTGATGCGGGTTATCCCGAATATGACGGTTATCGTTCCCTGCGACGGTCCGCAGACAAAAGAAGCGGTAATCGCGGCGGCGGCCTTACCGGGTCCGGTGTATATCCGGCTGGGCCGTTCAAAGGTTGCGACTATAGAAAAGAAACCGTCGTTTGTTTTGGGCAAAGGGCAGATTTTAGCGGAAGGCAGCGATATTGCGCTTATCGCCTGCGGCATAATGACCGCCGGTGCAATGGAAGCCGCTGACGCATTGGCTAAAAAAGGAGTGCGTTGCCGGGTTGTCAATATGCATACGGTCAAGCCGATTGATGAGGAGCTGCTGAAAGATACCGCCGGGCGGGTTAAAGGCCTTGTCGTTTGTGAGGAACACTCGACTATCGGCGGATTGGGTTGCGCTGTGGAAGGCGCCTTAGCCAGGCAAGGTTGTTCCCTGCCGGTATCACGGATCGGTGTGCATAACCGTTTCGGCCAATCCGGGGATTCGGATGAGTTGCTGCGGGAATACCGGCTTCTTCCCGGTGATATTGTGCAATCCGTAACCGCACTATTAAAAAAAACCTGAGGATAATAACGGGTGTTGGTCGTTCTAGCGCCGGCAAAAGTAAATTTATTTCTGGATGTGGTAGGCAAAAGAAAAGACGGCTACCACACCATACGCACATTGTTTTTAAAAGTCCGGCTCTATGACAAGCTGTGGTTTCGCAAGCAGGCATCCGGGATAAAGATTTCCTGTGTCGGCCGGCCGGTTCCGGTCGACCAATCCAATTTAGCGTATAAGGCCGCGCGGTTATTGCAACAGGTAAGCGGAACCGGTCAGGGTGTGCATATTAAAATAAAAAAAAATATCCCGGTTTCCGCGGGAATGGGCGGAGGTTCCAGTGATGCTGCGGCAACGCTCCGCGGGCTTAACCAATTATGGGATTTGAACCTGTCCGATAAGGCTCTTATGCGCCTGGGCGCACGTTTGGGCGCCGATGTCCCCTTTTTTTTGTTGCCGGACGCGGCGGCATGGGGAACCGGGCGCGGCGACCGGCTGGCGGCGGTGGATATCCGTAGGCGTTTCTGGCTGGTGGTGGTAAAACCTCCGTTAGCGGTGTCCACCCGGGAAGCGTATCAGGCTCTTTCGGATAGCTTGACAAAGAGAAAAAATAATGCTAAATTACTAATTTACGCTTTGAATAACAGCAGTCTGGAAGAGATCGGGGAAAACCTCTATAACCGGTTGGAAAGTGTGGTGTTTGAACGATATAACTCCTTGGCACGATTGAAAAAAAAATTATCCGCCCTGGGCGTGAGGGCGGTTTTAATGTCTGGAAGCGGATCCGTTGTCTTTGGCTTGGTTGCAAACAGAGAGGAGGCACAGAACATTAAGCGTCAACTTCATAGCAGACATGAGGTAATGACAGTACGCAGTTTCTGAGCACACGCATCGTGGGAAAGGAGTGGTTCGAAGATGGAGGTTACCGAAGTACGTGTATTTTTACGCAATAAAGACAGCAATAAGAAATTAAAAGCATATGTCACGGTTACATTTGACAATTGCTTTGTAGTCAGAGACGTAAAGGTCATCGAAGGCAGTAAGGGATTGTTTGTGGCGATGCCTTCGGCAAAGATGAAGGTAACTTGTTCTCAGTGCGGCCATCGCAATGTCGTGCGTAGTAAATATTGTAACCAATGCGGTGCGGCTTTGGATCAGAATTTTCGGCCGGCAGCAACTCCGGAAGAAACCCGGCAGACCGAACATAAGGATATCGCGCATCCGATTACTCCGGAGTGCCGGGAATATATTCAGAAAAAAGTACTTGAGGCCTATAACGTTGAGACAAGCCGAGCGCCGGCCGGGGGACACGGGACCGGAGACGATGATCTTGTAGAGATGGATTGATAATTTTTGCCCGGTAGTGTAATGGTAACACCCGAGAATTTGGATCTCGTTTTTCAGGTTCGAATCCTGACCGGGCAGCCAAAATTTTGAAGATAGAGAAGGATTCGAAGCGAGTGAACGGCGCGACCTCATGGGAGCGCAAATTTGCAGGACTGCAAATTTAGTGAGCGTAGGGGAGCCTACGCAGCGAAGGCCAGGATGGACTGAGCGAAGGAGGCGAATCCTGACCGGGCAGCCAAAATTTTGAAGATAGAGAAGGATTCGAAGAGAGTGCCCGCCAGGTGGACACTGCGAAGTGAGCAGCGGCCGGTCCCGACAAGTTTTAAGGCGGGACGTACGAATTCTCATGGAAATGCAAAATTAATAAATATATGGAAATGGCGATGAAAAATATAAGCGCAGTAATATTGGCCGCGGGCGAAGGCACGCGGATGAATTCGGATTTTCCGAAAATCCTGCATAAGATGGGAAATAAAC
>JAQULA010000136.1 GCA_028718845.1 Candidatus Omnitrophota bacterium | reverse complement strand
TACTGTACACATACGACTGCTGTTTCTCCAATACCACGTTACCCTCTTCATCGAGCATCGCGTTACCGGCGGAATCGCGGGCAATTCCATACACGGTTTGCGGACGGCCTTTCTTGTCAAACGTGGCCTGAGGGGGGGTGATGTATGTAAAGTGGCCGTCAGTAACAAGATTGCCGGCTGAGTCAACCGGTTTATTGTAGGTTGCCGTGTTATTCTCATCAGTGCCGCGAAGGATACCGTAGGTAAACGTGGATTCAAGGAAGCCCTCGCCATTATATTCATAGGTTTGCGATTTGACTTTATTGCTCCCGTCTCCCAGCTGCCATACTTCCGCCGGACGTCCCTGTTTATCAAACAAGGTGTAGCTCAACTGGACCTGCTGTCCGGTTAAGGAGTCGACGCCGCCCAATGAAATAGTTTGCTGCAAAAAGCCGCGTTCATTATATACATATTCGGTAACCAGCACGCCTTCCTGATTATATTGTCCGATAACCTGGCCCCATTCATCATATTCCGTCCATCCGGTAACCGTGCTGCCGCTGCCGATTTGGGTTACCGAGGAAATGTGCCCGGCTTCATCGTAATTATACGCTCCGATCAGAGTCTGGGTAAAAGTAGCTTCCCCCGAAGCATCCAACACCGGGTTGCCCTCCTCATCCAGGACCGGGGTCAGATCGAACATAACCGTATAGTAGCCGTCTTCAACAATCGTTTGCTTGGTCGGATCAGTCCCTCCGGCATATTCCAGTACGGAAATCAGATGATTATCGCTGTCGTATTCATACACCTGAGTGATCGCGCCTTGCGCATTGGTCGTATAGGCCGGCCGAATCCCGTCGCTTTCAAAATAAGTAGTACTGCCGTTATGGTCGACAAACGATTCCAAAATCCCCTTGCTGTTGAAAGTATAATCCCCGATCATGACCTCACTGCCGTCGGAATCGATATACATAATATAATCCGGACGGCCTAAACTGTCGTATACCGTCACGTTGCCCCATTGATCGATGGACTTGACTATTTTATTAAGCCCGTCATCGGAATAAACATATTCGATCGTTCCCTGATTCGACAGCGAAGTGGTATTGCCGAAGCTGTCTACCGAGCGGGTTTCCACGACCACACCGAGGCTATTAACCAGATTGATCTGCGCGCCGTCGATCTGGTACTGGTAAGTAAACTCTTCACCGGTATCTTCATTTTTTATTCTTACGTTGGCACCGTTCATTGAATAGGTGACCGTAGTTTCACCGGTTTTGGTTGTCGATACCTGAGCGGAAACTCCCTGGGAAGAATAAATATATACGTCTCCGTTTGAGGTGGTAATGACCTTTGCCGGCGTAGCGATCGTAGCGTCAGTCAGGTTCGTTGAATCGCTCTGCGTGCTGATCTGGTCACCGAAAACCGTCTTTAAAACATCGTCCGACATGAGCATATCCTGCTGGGCCTGCAGATCAAAAGCCAAGCCGACATTAGTGGTCAGGATATTTACCAAGAAACACACGACAACAATATACGAATAATAGCGTATACCCTTTTTCATCGCACTCCTCCTTTTTTACTGATTTTATTATGAAAATTTACTCAATAATTTACTACCGCGCTATATGTCAATGTTATATTATAAATATAAATATGAATTAGAACAACAATACGCCGATTGACAATTTTTGCCCTGCTTCGACACCTCCCCTCTAGTTTGCAGGACCATATTCTTAAATAGTTTCATTAAAACCTCGTTAGTTTACAAAATAATAGCCGAACTGCTAAATCTTCGGCAGCTCGGCTATCATAGCACGCTAAAAACGTTGTCGGTGCGCCCGGCGATCTTAGCTGTTGCTGTAGACCCGTAGCTTTGCCACGTGAATGCACATTCCCGCGCATTACGTGGGCACGTTGTCGACTCATTCTCGACCGCGTGCCGCCCCTTGATTTCTCAAGGTTTGCCTCCGCCGTACATTACGGCAGATCCACATCTAGTGGATTTTCGGATATCCTTAATACTTATTACAGTGAAAATAAAAGTTTTTTTAATTTCAGTATTAAGTATAACACATTTCAAAAATACTGTCAACAAAGTCAAAGGCAGAATACAGACTTCTTGCATCTATACTCAGAGGCAAGAACTTTTGGATTGCACGTATGATATGAAGGCGTATCAATTTGCTTGCGTATAATATAACTAGAGTTTTTTTATAAATTATATATAATCTTTTTTAATAAAGCAATCCATTAATTCGTATCCGTTTTCGAATCTAAAAGAACTCTTTTTTGCCTCAATTTCATTATACCACACAAATTCATCTTTTGCAATACCCGTACCATACATTAAAAAACAAACCGGGTCGGAAGTATGTGTTTTTAAGGAAATCGGGGTTGGATGGTCCGGCAAAACCATAATCCGCACTGCTTCAGAGTCCCGATAAGCCTCCAATATCCTCCCAACAACTAAGCGGTCGAAGTTTTCGATT
The DNA here is from genome assembly GCA_028718845.1 of Candidatus Omnitrophota bacterium. Lineage (GTDB taxonomy): Bacteria > Omnitrophota > Gorgyraeia > B26-G9 > B26-G9 > JAQULA01. Next base: position 2,802 of record JAQULA010000136.1, on the reverse strand, counting down.
GCGGAAATCTTTGCCCGGGTATCTCCATTATGACCGGCCTCATCCGGGGCCTCTACGTGCACAAACACAAAGTCTTTATTTTCCAATGACTTAATAGCATAACGCGCTTTAGCCTCATAATCGGTATCATAATATCCGGTTGCTCCCGGTACGTTGATCGAGTCCAGTCCGACCGAACGCCCGATTCCTTTAATAAGGTCAACTGCGGAAATAACCGCGCCATCGAGTCCGTACTTTTGTTTAAACAGCGGCAGTTCAACCCGTTTTCCCTGCCCCCACAGCCAGATCATGTTACCGGGATTCTCTTTAAGATCAATCCGCACCAGGTTGATTTCATGCTCCCTTAAAATTTCCTGTGATTTTTTCATTAATTCAACAATAGACGCGCGATTTTTACCCTGCGGCAGGTGTTCTGACACCTTTTTGCCGATAATGTCATGCGGGGCATGGCATTTAAGCTTAAGGTAATCATCCGGCTGGCCGCGCAGTACCAATAAATGACGGTAGCTAACGCCGGGATAGAACCGCAGTGATTCGTTGGACAGGCGTTTATTCAATACTTTTATCAAAACCTGAGCCTCTTTAGTGGTAATATGGCCGGCACTATAATCAAGTAAAATGTCATTTTCCTCGGTAATAAAGTTACAGCGAAAGGCTATCTCATCATCACGCAGCTGTATTCCCAGATTAATCGCCTCCAGGGGGGCGCGGCCGGAGAAATATTTACGCGGGTCATATCCGAATATGGAAAGGTTGGCTACATCGCTGCCTGCGGCCATGCCCTCGGGCACGCACGCAGCCATTCCAATCTTACCGTTTACCGCCAGAAAATCCATATTCGGGGTCCGCGCCACCTCTAAAGGCGTGCGCCCGCCCAGCTCTTCCAGCGGATAATCGGCCATGCCGTCGGCAACCAGTACAATATATTTCATACCTTTCATTATTGCCCAATCCCGGCCCGGTCTAGTACCGCCTCAACCGTCGGCGGTATGACTACAGGCTCTTGTATGCTTTGTATCGCCCGGTCCGGGTCTTTCAATCCGTGCCCGGTTACCACGCAAACAATCTTTGCCCGCGATATATCCTTAAAATACCCCTGTTTTGCCAATTTAAGAATTCCGGCAACCGAAGCCGCCGAAGCCGGCTCGACAAAAACCCCTTCTTTTCCGGCCAGCAAAGCATAGGCCGCGAGAATTTCATCATCACTAACCATGTCGATAATACCGCCGGATTCATCGCGCGCCGCTTCAGCGTAACGCCAACTGGCCGGGTTTCCGATTTTTATCGCCGTAGCAATTGTTTTGGGATTTTTCACCACTTCTTTGCGCACGATCGGAGCCGCCCCCTCAGCCTGAAATCCGAGCATTTTAGGCAAAACCCCGATTTTATTTTTCTGCTTATATTCGTTGAATCCGCGCCAATACGCCGTAATATTACCGGCGTTCCCCACCGGGATCGCCAGAAATTCCGGAGCCTCACCGAAAAAATCACAAATTTCAAATGCCGCGGTTTTTTGCCCTTCGATCCGATAGGGATTGATCGAATTCACCAGCGTAACCGGATATTTGTCGGTAATCGTCCGCACCAGCTCCAGAGCCTGATCAAAATTGCCATCTACCGCCAGAACCTTAGCCCCATGAATTAACGCCTGGGCCAGTTTTCCCAACGCAATAGCCCCCTTGGGAATAAGCACGATACAGGTAAGCCCGGCCCGGGCGCAATATGCCGCCGCCGATGCCGAGGTATTACCGGTAGAGGCGCACATAACCGCACGCGCCCCGGCCTCCTTGGCCTTGGAAATCGCCATGGTCATTCCCCGGTCTTTAAACGATCCGGTAGGGTTGAGCCCCTCGTATTTTAAAAACACCGAAATCCCCTTACCGACGCATTCGCTGACTGCGGCGGCATAGATCAGCGGCGTGTTCCCTTCGCTGAGACTGACAATCGGCGTAGCCTCGCTTACCGGAAGAAACGCCGCATAACGCTTATTCAATCCTTCCCATCTGGTCCCGCGCATTTCACCGCTCATGATAATCTCTCCACCCGGATTGCTACGGTTTTAATTTTTATGATCGGAAGCATATCGATCGCCCGCAACGCCTCCCGTACGTTTTTTTCTTTTGCTTCATGCGTCATCATCACAATCGGTACCGCCTGCGCCTGACGCCGGCCTTTCTGAATAACACTGTGAATACTGATATTCAGATCACCCAGAATCGTTGATATCTTTGAAAGCACCGCCGGTTCATCCAGGGCCATAAACCGAATATAATAGCGCGACTCAACCTCATCAATCGAAGCGATTTTCTTCCCCGGGTCGGCCGAAACGCAACGCTGCGGTTCGCTTCCCGGAGGCAAGGCGATTTTTTCCACGATAGAGACGACATCGCTGACCACCGCGCTGGCCGTAGGCAATTGGCCGGCGCCTTTTCCGTGCAACAGCATTTCTCCGACCAGATCGGCGCGAATAAAAATGGCATTAAACACGCCATTGATCTTTGCCATAATATGATCTTTAGGAATAAGCGTGGGATGGACGCGAATTTGAATATCCCGGCTGCGACGTTTGGCAATCGCCAGCAGTTTGATAACATACCCCAACTCATCGGCGTAGCGGATATCGTGCAGGCTTATGTCCTGGATACCCTCGACGTAGATATCGTTAAGATTAACCCTCTGGCCAAAACACATCTGAGCCAAAATCGCGATTTTATGGGCCGAATCGACTCCGTTAATATCGAGGCTGGGATCTTTTTCGGCATAGCCCTTTTTCTGGGCCTCGCGCAATGCGGTCTTGAAATC
>JAQULA010000135.1 GCA_028718845.1 Candidatus Omnitrophota bacterium | reverse complement strand
ATCCGTGGGCCATTCCTATACCGTGCCGCATAACCTCTATAGCCGGCAGGAGGTAGAGGCCTGGCTGCGGTTATTATCGGAGATGGTTGCCGCCCGGCTTCGCCGTTATGGCCGGGAAGCGCGTATTGTCCATGTGTATCTGCGTAAGCCGGACATGGAGTCTGTCGGGCAGGAAAAAAATTTCAGCGTGCCGACGAATGATTCCACCGAGCTGTTTCAACGGGCGTTATTTATCGCGCGAAAACTGCATTACGGCACTTTCCCGGTACGCGCGCTGGGAATAACCGCGCGTAACCTGGATCCCGCCGCGGCCGCTGTCCTTTTTCCCGCGGAGCAGAAACGCCGCCGGCTTAACCGCGCCCAGGACGCGGTGAACGAGCGCTATGGCGACTGGACGGTTTATCCGGCGAGCGTTAAGTTTGCGAAATAGAGCAGCGACAACTTATGGTTAATAAAAACAGACAGCTTTGCTGTAAGCGCAACGCATTTATTTACAAGAAGTTGCGATGTTGCATTTTGTTGGTTTTCATGGTAAACTTTTGCGTTCGGTTTTGACGCGGTTTAAAGATAAGGGAATTATTGAACCGATAGCAATTCAATCACAACCTGAGGTGTCTATGCAGAGGATCAAGATTTATAAAATCATTTCCCTTATTCTTATCAATGCTTTCCTGCTGCCTGATGTATCCCGGGCAGGAACGATGGAATGCGCAACGGTTGTTCAGGCGGAATGTCTTTCTCCCTCTCTCCAAATAAATAGCCCATTGCTTAGTGAAACTTTTCAATTGGGTGCGGTTGCCCTGGAAAACGAGCTGGAGCGGGCCGGCCGGACCATCCCGGGGATGAATCTGGTTTATTCCGACACGGGTCCGGTCGATATCGTTGGCTCTATTAAAAATAATATTGCCGACGGTCTGGCAATAGCTTTGGAAATCAATGCCACGCCGGCGAATCTGGATCCATGGTTTGACGGAACTTCCGACGAGATCGCGTCAAGGTTGACCGCCGGATTTGATTTTGGACGGGATAATGACGCGGCGGCAATGGCCCGGGCGGGATTGGCGTACTATCTCTCCAGTTTGGATGAATACTCGAAAAACGCGATCAAATTGAAGCTGGAGCAATTACTGCGCAACGTAAAAAGATCGGTGGGGGCCGACAAGGCAAATGCTTTCCGGCTTGTCGTTCTTCTGGGGCAGGATGAAAAAGATCCGTTCGCCGCGCGAAAGGTGATGGGTTATTCCGGGGCGAATACTATTTATCTGCATATAAATACCCTGCTTATGACGGAAACCGAAGCGGAGAAAGAAACCCTGGGATTAATGCTGGCCTATCAGGCTAATATTATTACCGACGGAAATAAAACCAAACCACTAACGGGAGCGGAGAGCGAGGCACTGCGAAAATTATCGGCCAAAAAACGGTTTTTAACCGAGGCCGAAAAAGCCGCGGGTGCCCGGGAGCTGAAACTTCGCACGATTAAAAAATACTCCCGATATTCCTGGATGTCTTTATTGCGATCTCCCGGCCATATCGAGGATTATCTGGTCCCCTGGACCCAAAGGTCAAGAGATATGAGGAAAGCGTACCGCAATTGGGTGATGCTGCCTTTCCTGTCGGAGCTTTCCTGGCTTTCTCCCCGAAGACTTGCCATTAATTTCCTTTTGGAGCCGCTCTCCGTTACTTATCCGCTGAGGTTTTTAGGATATATGGCGGATAAGGCGCAACGGACGATCCAGTGGCTGCAGGAGGTTGAGAAGGAAGATACCGAATGGGGAATCGCATTTGACGTGGTAAAAAATAAACCGCATAGTTACCGGCTGCTTGAATTCAAGCGGGATGGATATCCGGCGGATGAACAGGCCTTGTCGGTGCTTATCGTTAATCCCAATGCCGGCCATGATAGTACGGTAGGAAAAGATCTGGTGGAAACGTTTTTGAAAAAAGGACGCCGGGTGTTTACCCTGGACTGGCAAAGCGCCGATCCGGATGCCCCGGAAATGGTTTCGGATTTAATAAGTGATGTTAGCGAGTGCATTAATCACATTGAAGGCAGGGTGGAAGTTGCCGCGTTATGCCAGGGCGGATGGGTCAGTGCCTCGGCAGTGGCCCTGCTCGCTTCTTTCCATCCGGACAAGGTGGCGGCAACGTATATGGCGGCGGTGCCGTTTTATACCACGCTTGGGAAAAATGCCATTACGGAAACGGTTAAGACTATGCCGGGATGGGTCTTTCATATGCTCGTATTTTATTTGGGGACCGCCCGGGTACAGGATGGCGCGCACCAAATGGGCGGGTTTGAAAATATGGGGGATGTGTTTCAAAAACAGGTCGGATATTGGCTGCAGTTAGCCGGCAGTGTCGACGATGAAAAAGAATTAGACCGTGCGCGCGGGTTTGTAAAATGGTACTACAATAAATATTTGAATCTTTCTTTGTGGTATCTGGAAGCGGTGTTTGCGCATTTCACCTATAACGATCTTTATGAAGGCCGGTATCGAACCGCGGTAGGTAATGAAATGAGGACCGTGGATTTTAGTAAAATAAGAGTGCCGCTGGTGCTGCTGGAGGGCACTAAAGATGATGTGACCGCTCCGGGGGTATTGTTAAAACAGGAGCTTGCCGCGTTGCTGGAAAAAGATGAAGGGGTGGAAGTCGAAGCGGCCTGGAGATTTCTCGTTGAGCAGCATTTTATTTCAGACACCGGAGAAGGGAACGTTAACCGGGAACCCGGGAAAGCCGCGGTGATTGAAAACAAGGTCCTTACTACCGATATCGATGTTTTTTTAGCCATCGACCATGTTTTTATCGACGACACGGATCCGGCGATTTTAGCGAAAATCCTCGCTTTCTTAAAGGAAGATGGCTATGGACAATGCCGGGCATTACGGGAAGCCGTGGGAACGGAACGTTCGCAAATTTTGGAAATAATAATGAACCGGGGACATATCGGGGTTTTTACCGGTAATCCGCGCAGTGAATTCAGAACGCGCTGGAATGAGGCTATCGACTGGGTTAAGCTAAAGATCGCGGAAAATGACAAGAGAAAAGAAGAACAGGCGGCTCGCAATAAGCAGGCCGACGAAGATAGAATAATGAATGGCGTGCAGCGGATAACGGTCGGGGACGCGGTATCGGTTTTAAAAAAAAGTATGTTTCGGGCCACCAGTACGCACTTGATCGAACAAGCGATATAGCGGGTTGAATAGTGCCGAGCCGAATTAAAAACCACAGGTTGCAACCGGCGGATTGTGTGTTATTTGTTGCCGGTTATTTCCCTTCCGGGATATAGGATATTTCGCGGCTGTAAAACGATTCTTTGTCGACAATACCTTTAATTACGATCAGGTCTTCGACGTTGATCTCATTAAGCGAGGGCGAGGCTTGTTTGTCGATCCGGTTGATGATCTTTGTTCCCGGAGAAACAAAAATCGTTATTTGTTTATTAATATGCGGGATAAAAACTTCCAGGGCGTCCGATCCGACTTCTTTCACTACTCCGTAGAGCTCAAATGGAGGGGAATAGGTTGCGCTGCGGCCGGATTCGGCTAAAACCGCGCTGGGGCTTACCAGTAGCCAGGAAATGATAAGAATAAATAATATCGTACGATTTGCGAACATTATCACGCGATAACTCCTTTTTGCCATGGTCTTTATTGTACCGTTATTTTAGAAAAAAGCTAGTATCCGTTCGATATCCCTTGATTGAACCGTCGTGCGTACTGCGTCGTGTCCCGAAAGAAGCTACCTCATCTGGTTTGGCTTCGGGATCCCGCCCCTGCGGGAAGTATTGCGTATTTATGCTTTTTCTGTGGACCGTGGTCAATGGTCCGCCTTTATTTTGCGTTACTTTTTTACCTTAGCTGGTGTTTGGGGGGGGGATTTGCCTGCTACGTTCGACTGCGCAGGCTCCCTGCGCTCACTTCCGCTCGCAGTCCTGCTCGCTGATCCTCCCATGGGTCGGCGTTTCCGCCATAAAGCATGGCGAGACCTCGCCATTGTCCGCTTCAAAGCGGCCGCTTGGCGGGCGCTTGCTTCAAATCCCACCCATGCTTAAAAAAAAAGAACCCCAGCAATGGCTGGAGTTCTTTTATTGGTGCCGAAGGTGGGATTTGAACCCACAAGGGCAATGCCCACTACGCCCTGAACGTAGCGCGTATGCCAGTTCCGCCACTTCGGCTTTGAAGCAATAGTATACTATTGAATCGGGTAAAAATCAAATTTTTTAATAGGCCTGCGTTGCACGGCCGGGGTATTTGTGCTAAAATAGACAAACTTGGAGGGGATGTTATGCACGAAGAATTACGGGATAAATTTAAAATAATAAAGAAAAAATTCGACCAACTTCGGGGGTATCTTTGACCTGGAGACAAAACAGGCCAGAATTGTCGAATTAGAGACACGCATGGCGCAATCCGGCTTCTGGGATAATCAAGAGGAAGCCAATAAAACAATCCAATCCCTGAAAGAGGTAAAACGGCAGGCCGAACCGATCCAAAAAGCCGAATCCGATGTTAAAACCATCGGGGAGTTGCTTGAGCTTGCCGAGGCCGATGACAAAGAAATCCTGCACCAGATCAATGCTGAAATTACCGGCCTGGAAACCGCTATCGATAAGCTGGAAATCGACTTGCTTTTATCCGAGAAAGAAGATCACGCCAACGCGTTTTTAACCGTTCATTCCGGCGCCGGCGGCACGGAATCCTGCGATTGGGTGAGCATGCTTTTTCGCATGTATAACCGCTTTGCGGAAGAAAATGGGTTTCCGGTGGACCTGATCGATTTTCTGCCGGGGGAAGAAGCCGGGATTAAAAGCGCGACCATCTTGATCAAAGGCGAATTTGCCTACGGCCGCCTTAAAGGGGAGAACGGGGTACATCGCCTGGTCCGGATATCGCCGTTTGACGCGAATAAGCGGCGGCATACTTCATTTGCCTCGGTAGAGGTTATCCCGGAGATCGATCAGGATATAAAGATCGAAGTGAAAGAGGAAGATCTTCGTATCGATGTCTATCGTTCCAGCGGGGCCGGCGGACAGCATGTTAACAAAACCGAGTCCGCGGTGCGGATTACCCATAATCCTACCGGGATTGTGGTTTCGTGCCAGCAGGAGCGTTCCCAGATAAAGAACCGCGCTATGGCCATGAAGATGCTGAAATCAAAACTTTATGAGCTGGAATTAAAACAGCAGCAGGCAGAAGCGGATAAACATAATCAGCAAAAACAAAAGATCGAGTGGGGCAGTCAGATCCGTTCTTACGTTATGCATCCCTATAGCATGATCAAAGATCACCGTACCGGCGTGGAGACCGGTAATGTGCCGGCCGTGATGGACGGAAAACTTGATGCTTTTCTCGACGGTTACCTGCG
>JAQULA010000134.1 GCA_028718845.1 Candidatus Omnitrophota bacterium | reverse complement strand
CGTGGTGTTATCCACCACAATCTTTTCCGCGTCAACATACTTGATCGTTCCGGCGGACTCGGAAATCACCACCGCACCGGTATCGATCGCCACTTTTTCTTCCATGCCCGTACCCACCAGCGGAGCATCGGTATCCAGCAACGGAACCGCCTGGCGCTGCATATTACTTCCCATCAACGCGCGGTTGGCATCGTCATGTTCCAAGAACGGAACCAGACTCGCGGCCACGCTGACCAGCTGACGGGGAGAAACGTCCATATAATCGACTTCGCTGCGCGGAGAGGTCGGATAATCATCCTTATAACGGCAGGAAATCAGGTCATTAACAAAACGGCCGTTTTTATCCAAAGGCTCGTTTGCCTGGGCAATAACATATTGGTCTTCGATATCCGCGCTGAGGTAATCGATCTTTTCGGTAACCTTGCCGTCAACTACTTTACGATACGGTGTCTCGATAAATCCGAATTCATTGATCACCGAAAAGGTGGTCAATGACGCGATCAATCCGATATTCGGACCTTCCGGCGTCTCGATCGGACAGATACGACCGTAATGCGAATAGTGCACGTCGCGCACTTCAAACCCGGCGCGTTCCCGGCTCAATCCGCCCGGACCTAAAGCACTCAAACGGCGTTTATGGGTCAGCTCCGAAAGCGGATTGGTCTGGTCCATAAACTGCGAAAGCTGGCTGCGGCCGAAAAAGTCCTTAACCACCGATGAAATCAGCTTGGAGTTGATCAGGTTATGCGGCATTACCGTATCCATCTCGTAAATTCCCATGCGTTCGCGTACCGAACGTTCCAGGCGGGCCAGCCCGATCCGGAACTGGTTTTGCACCAGTTCGCCGACCGTGCGAACCCGGCGGTTTCCGAGATGGTCGATATCATCGACATCGCCTTCCCCGACCTTCAGGCGCATTAAATATTTTATGGCATTGGTAATCGTTTGTTCATCGAGTACGCGTTTATCCAGCGACTCGTTCATTTTCAGTTTCCGGTTCAACACAAACCGCCCGACCCGGCCAAGGTCGTAACGTTTGTTATCGAAAATCAAGCGTTCGATAAGCGTCTGGGCCGATTCCAGAGTAACCGGATCGCCCGGACGGAGTCTCCGGTATATTTCAAATAATGCTTCTTCCCGGTTTGTCGTCCGGTCTTTTTCCAGCGTATTGAGCAATTCCGCGCCGCCGGCGACAAAACATTCGACATGCTTTATGCTCATATCCGCAAGCTGTTCCAGCAGCGGCTTATTTAAACGCGTACCGGCCGAAGCGATCACCGACACGTTATCCTTGGGATTGACAATATCCTTCGCCAGCACATGCAGCGCCATTACCTGGGTATCCGCCAGAGGCAAACGCACGGTCTCTACCGGATAAAACAATTTCAGGATATCGGCGTTGGAGGAAAATCCGACCGCGCGCAGGAATGTCGTAGCATAAAATTTTCTTCGGCGGTCGATATATACGAACAGGATGTCATTGGCATCAAACTCAAATTCAACCCATGCCCCGCGGTAAGGAATAATCCGGGCGGAAAATAATTTCTTCCCGGAAATATGCGGCGTTTCTTCAAAACAAATACCCGGTGACCGGTGCAACTGGCTGACGACCACCCGTTCATCCCCATTGACGACAAAGGTTCCGAATTCGGTCATCAACGGTAATTCGCCCATGTACACTTCCTGTTCCTTGGTATCTTTGGGCGTACGCAGTCTCAGTTTCACTTTCAACGGAGCGGCATAACTTAAGCCGCGGCGCTGGCATTCCCATACATCATATTTCGGTTTTTCGAGGTTGTAACTGACATATTCGAGCCGGCAGGTTTTATCGAAGTTCTCGATCGGAAACACTTCGTTAAAAACGGCCTGCAGCCCTTTTTCGTCGCGCTTGGTTTTTGCAATGTCCGACTGTAAAAAGGCATCGTAAGAATCACGCTGCACATTCAACAGGTGGGGCACTTCAAAAACTTCTTTTAATTTTGCGTAGTTTTTTCTTTCAATCATATTCGGTCCCCTCATAGCCCGGAGTTACCGTATCGTTTCAGGTCAGTTACCGATTACTTCAGTTCAACCTACTTCAGTTCAACCGTAGCGCCTTGTTCTTCCAGCTTCTTCTTGATCTCGGCCGCTTCTTCTTTGCTCACATTTTCTTTAACCGGCTTCGGGCAGGAATCAACCAGGTCTTTGGCTTCTTTAAGCCCTAAGCTGGTAATCGCGCGGATTTCCTTGATGACCTGAATTTTCTTGTCTCCGGAGGAAGCCAGAATAACCGTAAAGCTGGTCTTCTCTTCCGCTGCCGGTGCTGCTGCACCCGCCGGAGCGGCCGCCACGGCCATCGGCATGCTTGCCGATACACCGAATTTATCTTCCAATGCTTTTACTAAATTTGAAAGTTCCAACACGCTCATCTCTTCGATGCTTTTCATGATCTCCTCTGATTTGGGAGAAAGTGCAACTGCATCTTTTACCTGTTCTGTCATGATACCCTCCTTTATCTATCCGTTTTTCCGTTTCCCTATTTCATTAAGCGCAATAACCAACCCGCGAACCGGCCCGCTCAATACATTTACCAAGCCGCTTATCGGTGACTTCATGCGCATAAGCACCATCGCCCTGAGTACATCTTTGCTGGGGAGTTCGGACAACTGCTTCGTTCCCGCCTCATTCACCAGCGCTCCGTCGACAATTCCGCCGCGGACCTTAAACGTTTCGTGGCTTTTGGAAAATTCATACAAAGTTTTTGCCACTGCCACCGGATCGTCATCATAAACCGCGACCCCGGTCGATCCCTGGATAAACTGCGCCGCGTCTCCGTATTGCGCCTCGGATAAAGCGCGCTTCACCAGCGTGTTTTTGGTCACGACCAGACGGCTGGATCTTTTTTCCAATTTCCGGCGCAACTCATCGATATCGATAACGCTGAGTTTTTCAAAGTTAGTAACGATAACCCCGGAGCTTTTTTTAAAGGCATCCGCTACTTCCTTGACCATGCATTGTTTCTCGAGCTTTGCCATAACAACCCCTTATTGTGCTATTTTGTACTCTGAGGCGTCCAGCTTTAATCCCGGACCCATCGTACTGGAAACGTAAATATTTTTAATATAAATACCCTTGGACGTTGACGGCTTCGCTTTGATCACCGCATCGATCAGCGATTTCGCGTTTTCGATCAGCTGCTCTTCTTTAAACGACAGCTTTCCGATCAATACGTTGACCCCGCCGAGTTTATTCATCTTAAACTCGACTTTTCCCGCCTTGGCCTCTTTTACCGCTTTACTGACATCCTGAGTGACGGTTCCGGCACGCGGACTGGGCATTAACCCGCGCGGCCCTAAAATTTTACCCAGCTTAGCGAGTTCTTTCATCATATCCGGCGTCGCGATGGCCACATCGAAATCAAGCCAGCCGCCCTTTACTTTATCGATCAGTTCCTGCCCGCCGACAAAATCCGCTCCGGCTTCTTTGGCCGCGGTTGTTTCTTCGCCTTTACAGAACACCGCGATCCGCACTTTTTTCCCGATCCCATGCGGCAGGACGATATTCCCGCGCACCATCTGGTCGGACTGCTTGACGTCGACGCCGAGGTTAAACACCAAATCGACCGATTCGTCAAATTTGACCTTATGCGCTTTTTTAAGGATAAAAACGATTTCTTCCAAAGTATACGCTTTGGACTTTTCAAATAATTTCTGGAATTCTTCTACCCGTTTACTTGCTTTCTTCATGAGAAACTATCCCTTTATTTCGATGCCCATACTCCGCGCCGTTCCTTCAACAATACGCATCGCTTGTTTCAGTTTAGCCGTGTTTAAATCTTCCATTTTCGCCTTGGCGATTTCTTCCACCTGCGCCTTGGTCACACTGCCGACTTTTTCCTTGTTCGGCACGCCGGAACCTTTGGCCAGATTTGCCGACCGCTTCAACAATATTGAAGCCGGCGGGCTTTTTAAAATGAACGTGAACGACTTATCGTCGTAAATCGTCAACACGACCGGGATCACCAAACCGTCTTTGGCTTTGGTCGCTTCGTTGAATTTTTTGCAAAAATCCATAATATTCACCCCGTGCTGCCCCAAAGCCGGACCGACCGGCGGAGCGGGGTTTGCTTTTCCTGCGGGAATCTGCAGCTTTACCTTTGCTTTAACTTGCTTTGCCATGGTTATATCTTCTCCACTTGCCAGTATTCCAACTCAACCGGGGTCGATCGGCCAAAAATCGATACCATGACCTTAATCTTCCCTTTCCCCGGATATACTTCCTCGATTTCACCGTTAAAATTCGTAAACGGCCCTTCGATAATCTTGACCGATTCGCCTTTTTCAAAAACAACTTTCGGGATCGGCTTTTCTTTGCTTTCTTCCGCCTGTTTCAGTATCCCGGCAACCTCGCGTTCGCTCAGTGCCTGCGGACGCGCGCCCGGGCCGATAAATCCGGTAATCCCAGGGGTATTTTTAATTAAATACCAGCTCTCATCGCTTAATTCCATCTCGATTAAAACATACCCGGGAAAGAATTTCCGCTCCATGATTTTCTTTTTGCCGCCGCGAACTTCCGACACTTTTTCGGTAGGAATCAGTATCTGAGGAATTTTTTCCTGGGCATTCGCCGCCTGGATCCGGTGTTCAAGATGTTTCTTTACCTTTTCTTCATGCCCGGTCTGGGTATGTACTACGTACCAATGTTTAGCCATAATTATTTTATAACCATTCCTATTACAAATGTGTACAACAGATCAATTACGTAAATAAACCCCGCCAAAATCCCCACGGAAACCAACACCACCGCCGTAGAACTGAACAATTCCTCACGCGTCGGCCATGATACCTTGGTCATTTCCGCTTTAACGTTCTTGAAAAACTCCCTTAACTTATTCATAATACTTGTACTCCCGACTTTTTTTGGCCAGTAAAAAACTGGCAGGAGCGGCAGGAGTCGAACCCGCAGTCACGGTTTTGGAGACCGTTGGTTTGCCATTAACCGACGCTCCTGTGACTTATCTACGCTTGCCAACCCGCGCAGAACCAAGCCTACTCTAAAAAAACAAAAAAAGACAAAAATTCTACCTTGCGTTTGCGTAAGGCAAAATCAGGATGAATTACTTTGTTTCCCGGTGAAGAGTATGCTTACGGCAGCTACGACAAAACTTGCTAAGTTCTAATTTGTCCGCCTGCTTCTTTTTATTTTTAGTCGAGTAATAATTCCGACCCTTGCATTCCTTGCACGCTAACGTAATCAATTCTCTCATAGTGTCTGTGCCTGTTTATGCGATAATATCCGAGATAACCCCGGCGCCGACCGTTCGGCCGCCTTCACGGATTGCAAACCGCAGCTCTTTCTCCATTGCTATCGGTACAATTAATTCCACTTCCATTCCCACATTGTCCCCGG
>JAQULA010000133.1 GCA_028718845.1 Candidatus Omnitrophota bacterium | reverse complement strand
TCAACTCAGCTTCTTGATTATACACTTTTACCTTTTTACTTTTTACTTTTACCTTGGATTATGGGATCTTCACCGCCGCCGTATTCGCCAGAACCTGTTCAAGCACGATCAGGAACAGCGCCAATAAAGCAAACGAAACGTATAATTCTTCGTAACGCTGGTACACCGGCTGTTTAAACGGCGTCTTCTCCATTTTGTTGATTTGACGATAAATCTCTTTCAATGAATCCGTGTCCGTGGCCCGGAAATACCGGCCCTGGGTGATTTGGGCGATCTTCGCCAACGACGATTCATCGATGTCGATGGAAACATATTGCAAACCGCGCCGGCCGAACGCGTCCTGGACCGGGTAGGGCACCTCACCGATACTGCCGGCGCCGATGGTGTAAATCTTTACGCCCAACGCCCGCGCCGCTTCGGCCGCGGTCAGCGGCGAAATCTTCCCGGAATTATTGCGGCCGTCGGTCAGCAAAATAATGATTTTTGTTTTAGCCGAAGATTCTTTGAGCCGGTTCAATGCCGCAACGATACTCGAGCCGACCGCCGTCCCGTCTTCAACCATGCCTATTTTTACCCTTTCCAGATTATTCAATAACCAGGAATGGTCCAGGGTCAACGGGCAGGCCACATACGGAAGCGCGGCAAAAGCGATCATCCCGATCCGGTCGTTGGGCCGCTCGGCAATAAAGTCTTCCACGACTTTTTTAACCACGTACAAACGATTATAGCGTTTATTGCCGATAGTAAAATCCAATGCTTCCATGCTGGTGGAGGTATCCACCGCCAGGATAATATCAATGCCTTCCTTATATATCCGCTGATGGGTGACCGGCAGCTGCGGCCGCGCCAGGGCAATCACCAGCAAAGCCACCGCGGCCATGCGCAGGACAATCAGGTTTCTCCTCAGCCGCAGCCGCCAGGTAGCCGGGGGTTGGCCGAGCAACGCGCCGGAAGAAAAACGCAGCGCGGACGCCGGCGCCTTTTTGTTTAAAAAAGGGACCAGAAACACCAGCATTAAAGCGATCAGTACCCACGGGTCCTTAAAAGTCATGCTGCTCCATTGCCGGGATCGGCCGGCGCGTCTTTGGTCTGTTCGACAAAATTCCGTGCCGCGGAAAAAGCCTCGTCCGCCTCTTTCGGCGAGGATCCGTACCGGGCAAACTTCACCAGGTCGGAAAGCACCAGAAACGCTTTGAGCGAATTTTTCTGCTGGCCGTTCAGGGACGGGGATGCTTTTGCCGCTTCCATAAATTCTTCCGTGGACATCCACGGCGCACGCAGCTGAAAACGATTCTCCAGATAACGCCGCACGCATCCGGACAACCGTTCAAAAAATTCCTCGATCAATCCCTGTTCCGGCAGATGGGCCTGCGCCAGGGATTCCAGTTCCCGCAACGCGATAACATAGGCCGGTTCCGCGGCCGGGACTAAAGCGACCTGCTGGATTTGCCGGCGGCGTTTCAGCCACAGCACGGCCGCGGCCGCTATCGCCAACGCCGCGATAAGCAGCCACCCTGACCATTTTGGCCATATCCATAGCCTGGGCCTTAACGGCTGCAGCGCCGCTTTTTTTTCATCGGCGATAACGCTGGTTACCGTGATTTCCACCGGCTTTGTTGCCAGGCTTGTCCATTGTCCGTCTGCGGCCCCAGCGGCACGATAACGGATTCGGTATTCCGGGATGGTCTGTTTGCCCAATTCAAAACCGGCCAGGATATAAGTTACGGTCCGGACCCGGTTCCCCGCGCGGTCCGGACGCTGATTGTCTTTTACGTCCCGGATGCGAAAACCCTCCACTCCGGAAGACAGCGGCTTCTCCGGCTCAATCTCAATTCCCGCCGGGATATTCATGGTTACGGTATAAGTGATCGGATCGCCGAGCGTGACCGTCGAAGTATCCGCGGCGGCCGCCACCGTCGGAACCGGCAAAGCCGGGTCCGAACGCTGCCCATAACCATCCGCCGCAAGGCACAGGGCAGCCGAGCCGATTAATCCGATAATGATCCAGGCCGAACGCTTCATATCAAAACCTTAATCGTTTTTCCCGTTTACGGAAGAACCGGAATAGTTCTTCCGTATAAGGCCGGTCGGTACGAATATCCACGATATCCACCCCGGCTTGCCGCAAAACCCGCGCCCGTTCTTCCCGCATACGTTTGCCGGCGGCTTCAAATTCCTGCCGCACGTTACGGCTGGCGCTGTCCACATAGAATTCCTCGCCGGTTTCCGCGTCCTGCAGCAGGATGATCCCCGCCTCCGGAAGCACTTGTTCCCGCGGATCGGTAACCGTCATCGCGATACAATCATGGCGTTTATTGGCAATGAGCAGCTGCTGCTGAAACCCCTGGCCGAAAAAATCGGAGATAAGAAAACACACCGCCCGTTTGCGCATCACCCGGTTCAAATATTCCAGGGCCAGCTTGATATCCGTGCCCTTGCCCTGCGGGGTATGATAGAGAACTTCCCGGATCACCCGCAATACGTGGCGCAGGCCTTTACGCGGCGGAATAAATTTTTCGATGCGGTCGGTAAAAATTATCAGGCCGACCCGGTCATTGTTTTTTATCGCCGAAAAAGCCAGCAGTGAACACAATTCCGCGGCGATCTCATTTTTAAACTGTCCGCCGCTGCCGAAGTAACTCGATCCCGAGGCGTCCATCAGCAGCATAACCGTCAACTGCCGTTCTTCGACGAATTTTTTCACGAACGGATGCCCCATGCGCGCGGTCACGTTCCAATCGATGGAGCGGATCTCGTCCCCGGGCTGGTACTCGCGCACCTCATCGAACTCCATGCCTTTGCCTTTGAACATGCTGTGGTACTGCCCGGCAAAGATGTCGGTAACCATACGCGACGTTTTAATCTCGATTCGGCGGATTTTTTTAATAATCTCTTTCGGCAGCATTTCCTATCAGCGCACTCCCTATCTATTCGTGATCATTCGTGTGATCAATTCGTGACGATTCGTGCGTTACGGCACTTCGATCTCGTCAAAAATAGTTTTGACGATGTCTTCGCTGGTCTTGCCTTCGGCTTCGGCCTCGTAGGAAACGATCACCCGGTGACGCAGGACATCCATTCCGATGGATTTGACATCCTGGGGCGTCACGTATCCGCGGCCCTGGATAAAGGCGTAAGCCTTGGCCGCCATGATCAGATAAATGCTGGCCCGAGGAGAAACCCCGTACTGGATCATGTCTTTAAGCGCGGCCAGATTGTATTCCTGCGGGTTGCGCGTGGCGAAAACAATATCCAAAATATAGCGTTCGATTTTTTCATCGACATAAATTTCGTCCACCACCGCGCGGGCCTGTAAGATCGTTTTCGGCTTGATCACCGGCTGTACCCGGATGCGTTTGTTGGTCTGGGCCATGCGCCGCATGATCTGCAGTTCTTCTTCCTTCGAAGGATAATCGATCTTCAGCTTAAGCATGAACCGATCGACCTGCGCTTCCGGCAAAGGATAAGTTCCTTCCTGCTCGATCGGGTTCTGGGTCGCCAATACCATGAACGGCACATCCAGGGGATAGGTTGTCTCGCCGATGGTCACCTGGCGTTCCTGCATCGCTTCCAGCAGCGCGCTTTGCACTTTCGAAGGCGCGCGGTTGATTTCATCGGCCAGGATGATATTGGAAAATAACGGCCCCTTTTTAGTGGTAAACTGTCCGTCTTTAGGATTGTAGATCAGCGTCCCCACCAGGTCCGCGGGCAGCAGGTCCGGGGTAAACTGGATACGCTGAAATTTGGTGTCGATGGCCTGGGCCAGGACATTGACCGAAAGCGTTTTAGCCAGGCCCGGCACCCCTTCCAGCAAAATATGGCCGTTGGCCAGCAACCCGACCAAAAGCCGCTCAATCAGATATTTCTGGCCGACAATCACGGTCTCGATCTGCCTGGTCAGCTCTTGAATAAACACGCTTTCCTGTTTTACCTTTTCGTTGATCGCGGTAATGCCTCCGTTCATACCAACCTCCTTTAACGATTATCGATTTATTTTTCGGCAGCGCGCCGCGCTGCGTAACGTTGTATGCCGGGTAAACGATGGGGAGGAAAAGCAGGGACTGCGTAGCAGTGATAACCCCTATTAACGGAAAATCAAGCCGGGCCCGCCGGCAAAGCCAAAACACTGCCCCATCATTCGCCAAAACCTATCGTATTGTTTAGAAGAGCAATTTTTCGCCTTGTTCAAAAAAGTATAGCGCGTTCGTATTTTTTGTCAAGTGGGTATGTGGGCGGCGGCGATCAGATCATGAGCTTATATGCGGTCTAACGCCGCGAAGAGGAACGCTTTTTACGTCCGATAATAACCAATCGGGGCTATTATTAGCCTGTCCGGGAAAACCCGCTATATCGATTGTTCGATCGTCTCCGCCATGGCGTGGTTGTCCCCGGTTTTTTCACTGAGCATCGAGATCTCTTCATCGTCAAAATCAAACCGGCCCAGGTCGTCGGCATCGAGACCGTCTTCATCTATCCCGATCATCATCCGTTCGGCATACCTGTCCGCAATCGCGCGGACCAGTTCGGCTTTATGTTTTTCCATGGTTTGATAAAGACGGCCGTTAACGATCTGCTGAATCATTAAGCGAAAGCAAAAATAAGTGCCCATCGTCAGCTTTCCCGCTTGCTGCTTGCTTTTCAAGGCCGTCGGATCATGCCCCTGCAACGCCTTTTGCGCCCAGAGAATATCCTCCATGCGCCGTTCGACCATTTGCACATTCATTCCCGAAACCTGGGAGCAAAGCCGATAAAGCCGCCGCAGTGATAGTTCCAAATCCGCATCGTCGATGCCGCCCCGGATGTACCCGTTCAACAAAATCCGGAACTCCGTCCCTCCGGCTTCCGAATACGGCATGATCATCCTATCCGTCTTTTTGGGCAAAATAACCACTGCGCCCGGCGCCGGACCGGACACAACGTTCCCGGACAACTTCGCCGCCCGGGCTCCCTCCCGGTTTTTATTATCCGCTTCCGGCCGAGGCTCTTCATAACGCCGTTTATAATCGGCGGCCTCCGCGGGGTTGCGCATAATCATTTTGATTACGGACTGAAAATCAACGCCGAAGACATCTTCATAAATTTTAACTCCCCATTTGCGCACTATGGCGCTATTAATCTTCAGGGTCGTTTCGGACAACACCTGCCGGGTACTCAAATACACCCTCATCAAATCGTCCTTTATCTCGGCCTCGAGATTGGTCCGGTCATAATAAAATTTCATGAACACGGCGACATAATCTTCTTCCGCGGGGGCCGCTTCTCCGTCTTGTCCGGCCCGTTCCTGCGCCTGCCGCAGCCAATACCGCACGGTGAAACGACTCTGAAATTCCCCCTCTTTATATATCTGCAGCAATTCCGCGGCCCCGATAACCCGGGTGCCTCCGGGGCCGTG
>JAQULA010000132.1 GCA_028718845.1 Candidatus Omnitrophota bacterium | reverse complement strand
CCCGGGCAATATGCCGAGGGCTTGTTTCCAACGCATCCCGGAAAATCGGCTCGAACACTTCCACGCGCTGCTGCCGGGCATTCAATTCCCGGCCCATTGCGCTGATAATCGCCGACCGCTCGGCCAGATTCGCCTGCTGATAAAAATTACGCAGTTTTGTCGTATCCCCGGTCCGGATCGCCTGGTTCACCAGCTGTACCGTGCGCTGTTCGGGAGATCTGTTCCAGAAAGCTTTATTTCGCAACCACGGGCTAAATTGCAACGCAACAATTGCAATAACAATTATAGCCCCTGCAGAAATAAATCCGGCATTATGCGACTGCGTCAGAGCATGTAAAGTCCCGTCATCCGCATGAAGCTGTTCAGTAAATGTTAATAAACCGATTAGTACTACGCTAAAGATATTGCGCCACAAGCTTTTTTTCGCCGAGTTTGCCGAGATTTCAATGAAAGTATTTTCTTTCTCATTTTCGAAGCTGAACGGAAGAACCCTTGTCTTTTGTCCAATATTTTTGCGATGAATAGTATCTATTTCTTGCACATAACGTTTAATCTGGTTACGATCAGCAGCCGTACAAAATGTACATCGTGTTTTTAAATAATTCGTTATTGTCTCGTTAGATCGATTCAGATATTCTTCCCCTGTGCAAAAAACATGGAAAAACCACTGTCCATAAGCAAGGCCCCAGTTACCAGAAACTTGATGGACACGCGCATTGGCATGCACTTCTTTTAAAACGGCATCCGTAAATTCCTTAGGCCCCGGGAAATAAGGAACATGTCCAATCAATTTCAATGCATTTGATATCCCTAAGCTTGCCGGCCCCCATATAAAATATTTTTCACCTTTTCGCTCCAAGGCTTTTACTGCTGCCGGGAAATCCCAATTCGCCAAACGATAAAAAAAGTCAATTAGCGCTATTTCCCTCGCTTGTTTGTTTAAAATTGAGGCAAATTCATTCCACGGAATGGGTAACGCTTCAGTAGCTTTGTTTAAAGGCACTTGTTGACTATGGCCCAATCCTTCATGCGGCCAAACATCAGAATCAAGAATCACATGCAATAATGTTGTCGGAACATCCGTCTCCTTAATTTTCCAAATTTTTGGATTCTTATACATCAATACTTCCTGAGACAATAAATACAGATATCTAATTGAATCTGTTAGAATACAAAATCGTGTTTTTATTTTATTTCCATCTTGGTAATGTTCTACTACCCACATGCGTTTTTCATTCTTAAGCTCGGACAGCGTTTTATTAATACTATTGACCAAAGCAATTCGTTGTGTTTCTTTTTGAATGACAAAGCCGCTTTCCAGCAAAGCATTATTCAATAATTTCAAATTAATTTCAGTTAAATGGGCCTTCTCGGCCTGTTGGGTAAGTGCTTGGTAAAATTTAGCAAATTGCTCATCGGAAATATTTCCATCAACAGATAGCCCTATTGCAGCTAAAGAGATTTTAAGCATAGGGGCTGAAAAAATAGCTGGTTGGAGAATCATTACATCGTCAAAACCTTGAGTAAAACGATGATCAAATACCGGATCATTCTTTTGCTTTAAATACTGCGCAACATGAATAGCAATTTTATGCATTTCCAGAGGAACCCCTATTTCCAACAATTTTTCCTTTGCATCAGGGTCACCTTCGATAACCTTTGTCATTGAAACAATCCTTTTATCAAGATCCTCTTCTTTTGCACTACCACCAATCAATCTCAAGTATGCATAAGAGATAATCTCCTGCTGTAAGGAAGCTTTTCGTTCCTCAATATTTTGCGGCCAATAAAACCATTTATAAAAAAAGGAGTCATAAAGTATTAAATATGGTTCTCCTTTTTCAGGATAAACGATTTTTGCGAGCTGGTTAACTTCTCTGCGGCCATACTCAACAAAGGTAGAGCTTCTACTTACCCGCAATGGGGCAATAGCCGCTGACTTGGCTCGAAATTCATTATCTTTAGCAACAATGGCCTGCAAAGTTTTCAGCAGAATAATAAGCTCGGTTTTTGTTAATACCCCGGAATCGACAGCTAATCCATATTTCTTTTCAAGTTCTTTCTCTAATTCATCCTGGTTAGTCCAAAACCCAAGAGTTTTATTATAAGAACCGGTATTTAAAGTATTCTCTACATTAGTATCTGGTGGAGGAGGCCATATTTCCGATAATGTTCCTGCAGCATTTACTCCCCCCGAATTGTTATTATTTACTGCTGACGATGACGCAGGTGGCATTATCGTCATTTCTTGGGCATCATCAGATTTAGAATTTGGTTCTTTAAAATTTTCTTTATTAATATTGACATAACTTTCATTACCTGCACCAAACAAATCATCGGATTCAATGGCAGCATCACTGATCTCATCAAATGCTCCCTTCAAATCTACCTTATTGATGCTTACCGCCGGGGCGAGGGTGGTTTTGGAAAGCTGTATTGGGCCGGTGCCGGCTGCCCAGCACAAGTCCCAAGCGATAAAAGATTGAATAAGTAGGCATGAAATTATCTTGAAACACATCCTGTTGTTTGCCATTGTCCCTGAGCACTCCTCCATTGCTGATAATGTATTATTGTATAAAAACGTTTAAGACTATGTCGATTCAAAACTTCTTTCCGGCTTTATTCTCGGAACATCGTTGCGGCCAAAGCGGTTGCCGATATAATCGGACACTAATTTTTTATCCTCGAGATTCGGCCACCAGGAAAAATTCAGTCCGATCTCGTACTGATACTGTTTCTTCGAACACCAGATAACCTTGGCAATTACCCCCACAGTTTTCATGATAACATCAAGGTCGATATTCAGAAACGCCAGCGCGCCTTCCGATATCTTCTCTTCGCTAATGATCGCAACCCCCTGGCTGCTGATGTTTTTCACCGGCCAAACCGCGAATTGAAAATTCCCGCTGGTTTCCTTGGACAAAAACCGGCAATTCGCCACTGATTCGGGGATACTGACTCTTAATGACGCACGTCTTTCCTTGTTCATCGGGCCCCCTTCATTATCGCCTGGTTTAAATAAGCGAGTAAAGTATACCCTACAATTGTTTCCCGCGCAACATATTAAGACAAAAAACCTTAACCGGTTTCTAAGTCAATATTTATATCGCCTGCGCCACCGCAAGCGAGCCGCCCATCGGGTAATTATTTTTCACTATCGGGCTAATTTCAGGAGTACCCGGATTCAACATAGCGTTCAAATCCAGAAACCTGGTACCATCAATAGTCTGATACAATAGATCACCACTATATACGGCAAGCTTGTCTAAAGTACGGATCGCGTTTGACAGACGCGCCAAAGAAACTTCCAACCGTTCAATCCCTTTGGAGCTCAATCTTCCGGTCACGGCCAGGAGGTCAAGAGTCCCCATCATGGCTTGGAGGACTGCTTTAACATCATATTCGCTCAATATTCCGCCTTTGATAAATGTTCCGCGTAAGAGAATCGGATATTGCTCATTCGCCCTGTTTTCAAGCTGATCATCAATATTGTTCAGCGCCGCCACCATTGCATTCCAGTCATAATCCTCACCATTCTTGTTGGCAATAAAATTGCGTTGAATAACCGAATAATTCTGTCTTAAGTTCTCCGCTAAATTCCTGGCCGCTGCCTTTATCTGCACATCGTCAATCGCCGCAGACTGCGGTTTCGCATCCAGACTGGCCAACAAAGCCTGCATCGCCGCGGCTTCCCCCGCCTGAACAGGAGTTGCCTTAATCAAAAGCGCCGCGATCGCCTTAAGATTGCTGATCCCTTTATCCAGCGCCTCCAGCACTACGCCGCCGCCGGTAGTGATCAGTATCTTATCACTTATTTTTAATGCCGAATTCTCTTTTTTAAGGTCTTCTTTGACCAGCTTGATCGCCGTGTTCATGTCTCCGCCCACGGCAAATACGGCGATACCCGCCTCCGCCGCC
Source organism: Candidatus Omnitrophota bacterium (assembly GCA_028718845.1). Taxonomy (GTDB): domain Bacteria; phylum Omnitrophota; class Gorgyraeia; order B26-G9; family B26-G9; genus JAQULA01. The sequence goes on along the minus strand of JAQULA010000132.1, from coordinate 1,558 downwards.
TCGGATGCCTTCAAGATAATCTCCCGCGTCGCTCTCCGGTATTCCGGCTTCTCGAACATCCCGGCTCCGCCGTTTAAAATCAACGTGCCTTCGCCTTTATCAAGCAGCACATTGATCGCCGCGACAATATTTTGAGTGCTCTGTTCTCCGATATCCAGGGCCACCAGATCTCCGCTAAGCTCGCTGACCGACCCTTCCCGGCCTTCGACAATAAAATCCACCGGATAAAGCACTTCCGCCCCGGATTCGTTCAATTTGGCAAACCCCTTGTTCATCTTCTTGATATCTTTTTCTTTCTTGGGCATCTTTGATTTTCCCACGTCCTGCCCCAACTGCGCCAAATACGGATGGACCAACGCGCCGACCGGAATAATCTTGCCGCCGTTTTCCGCGATCTTCTTGCCTAAATTACCCACCGCTTCCCATTTGTCGAATTTTGCCCCTCCAAAAATAGCGAGCATTTCTCCCTGCGACAGGCTTTCAAACTGCAGAAATTTTTCGATCTCTTCGCTTAATGTCGCTCCGGCCGCGCGGTTCTCCTCCGGGATCAAATTCACCAATTCCATCGAAGCCTGGTCCCCGCGATGCGCCTTGCTGTAGGCTTCATTAATATAAGCAATCTTATCCGGTGTCTTCCCGGTCAATGCGATCAATTTACGTTCAAACGCCTCGCGTTCCGCCGGGTCTTTCGACTGCTCGGCCGCGTAAAACCGGATGTTCTCGAAAACAAATACGATCTTCTGTCCCGGGTTATCCGCTTTGGCCTGAGCGATTTCCTGCGCCGCCGTATCCAGATCCGTGGACAATCCGGCCACCACCGCGCTGATTCCCGCTTTCTGCAAAAGTTCTCTCGTCCTCTCGACGATCGGCTTGAGGCTGTATTCCGCTTCAAAACCCTTGCCTTCCGGCCGCCCGGAATGGGTCATCGCGTAAACATACTTCACTTCGGAATCGTTGAAAATCGCCGCCAACGCCGGGATCGTTTCCCGGATGCGTTTGTCGTTGGTAATGATGTCCGCGTTCTGAGCGTCACGGGCCACGTTCAGATCGCAGGCTAAAAATGCCGTATCAATACTTTTGGACTCGATCACCGACAGCAATGAATCCATCGTCCGCACCGAAAACGCCGCTTTGCTTTGAGCGGCACGCGGAGCAGCAGCAAACAACGGCTCGATATTTTTTATGCTCAGTACCGGGGACAAAGTGGCCCGGGACGTCGCTCGATCTCTATCGCTGTTAAAACCGGCAACCACCGGCTGGATATTAGAAACGATAAGCATTGGCACAATGACTATGACCATAATTCGCATATCTTTTTTTACTCCAATTGTAATATTACCGGACGGAAACAATGCCCGACCGGTTATATTGCCTCGCCGATTAATTCCAGAGTTCTTAAATCGTTAGCCTTAAGCGCTGATTCCGGAGAAAGCTCATCCATTCCATAGAAATCCTCATCCGAGGAAGAAGCAGCTTGTCGAAGAAAACTCAGGCCGCGACGAAGCATCAAGGTATCAATCGGGGCCAATAACGTCAAGCCGGCTTCATAAAAAGCCCT
>JAQULA010000131.1 GCA_028718845.1 Candidatus Omnitrophota bacterium | reverse complement strand
GTTTCTCAAGGGAATACCCCTGCAAACCGCGGTAATTGAAAAAGCGTTGCGGAATGAAAAATTGTATGCGACGGAATTGGCCGAGTTTCTGGTCCTGCGGGGGACGGCGTTTAAGGACGCGCATGATATTGTCGGCAGGCTTATCCGTTACGCTCAGGACAAGGATATTCGCATCAGCGATATGCCGGATACTCTGCTGCGGTCGTTTCACGCTAAGTTGACCCAGCGTGATGTGCGCGGCGTGATGCATGCCGAACACGCCGTAACCTCGAAAAAGTCGATTAATAAGAAGGTGCCGAAGATCAATGCATGATTTTCAGGTAAAGAAGAATACCTTATGTTGCGAACGAACCAGCCTGGCGGAGATTGCCCGCGCGGTCGGGACTCCGGCATTTGTCTATAGTAAGCATACTCTGCTTGACCATTTTACCAAACTGCGACAGGCGTTTGCCGAGATAAACCCGCTTATCTGCTATTCGATGAAAGCGAATTCCAACCTGGCGCTGTGCCGTTTACTGGTGAACGCCGGGGCGGGGCTGGATATCGTTTCCGGCGGGGAATTGTACCGCGCGAAAAAGATCAAGGCCGATTCCCAAAAGATTGTATATGCGTCGGTGGGAAAGACCGCGGAGGAAATCGAAGCGGCAATCCGGGCCGGGATTCTTTTTTTTAACGTGGAATCCCTTTCGGAACTGGCGTTGATCAACGCGATTTCCGGCCGCTGCGGCAAACGGCAGCGGGTAGCTTTACGGATCAACCCGGACGTATCGGCCCATACCCATGACTATATTTCCACGGCGAAGCGCGAGAATAAATTCGGTATCGATATCGAAACCGCGCGGGAAGTGTTTATCCATTGCAACCGAAATTTGCCGCATGTGCAGCTTTGCTGTATCCATGTGCATATCGGTTCGCAGATCGAACAGGCCGCTCCGTTCAAGGCCGCTTTAAAAAAAGCCGTGGCTCTGATTATTGAATTGAACCGCCGGGGAGCGGGCATCACTCATTTGAATATCGGCGGCGGGCTGGGTATTATTTACCGCAAGGAACGGCCGCAGACCGCGGATGAATACGCCCGGGCGATTATCCCGATAATTAAAAAAGCGAAAGTGTCGTTGATCCTGGAACCGGGAAGATTTATCGTCGGTAATGCCGGGGTCCTGCTGACGAAAATTTTATATCTGAAAGATACTCCGGTGAAACGGTTTATTATCGTTGACGCGGCGATGAACGATTTGCTGCGTCCGTCCCTGTATGGCGCTTATCATGAGATTATTCCGGTTGAGAAAACCGCGGGTGCGATGAAAAAGGCCGATGTAGTCGGTCCGGTATGCGAAAGCGGCGATTTTCTGGCAAAGGACCGCGGTTTGCCCGCTTTTCTGAAAGAAAACGATGTTCTGGCAGTCATGGGCGCCGGCGCCTATGGCTTTAGTATGTCGAGCAACTATAACAGCCGCAGGCGCGCGGTTGAGGTATTGGTTGACGACCGTCGCTATCAAATAGTCAGGAAACGAGAGCAATATCGTGATCTGGTACGGAACGAGATAACCGGTAAGCTATAAGGGGTGGTTATGAAAAAAAAGACGCAGGGTAAAAAACAGGAACGTAATACGCGTAAGGTAAAAACAATGGCGCGGCGTTCCGGCAAAAAAAATATTGCCGGCAAAGCATCCAAAAAACCCGAATCGCTGCGAAAAAGAAAATTAGAGTTTTCAAAAATGGTTGCTTCCGGGAACGATTTTATCGTATACGATAACCGGCGCAGCAACCTTACGAACGGACCGGAATTGGCGGCCCGGCTGTGCAAACGCACCATGGGTATCGGCGCCGACGGCCTGATCTTTATCGAAAAATCCCGCCGGGCGGATTTTAAAATGCGTATTTTTAACCCGGACGGTTCGGAAGCGGAAATGTGCGGAAACGGTATCCGTTGTGCCGCGTTGTATAAAGGGAAAAAGAATGTGGTCATTGAAACGCTGGCCGGATTGCTCAACGCGGAGATCAAGGAAAACAGCGTGAAAGTGAAGATGACTACGCCGAAAAATCTGCAGTTGAATATCAATGTTAATATCGACGGACGGATTTACGCGGTGAATTTTATCAATACCGGAGTGCCGCACGCGGTCAATTTCGTGGAAGATCTGGATGCGGTCAACGTTCGGCTTTTGGGCCGAATTATCCGTTATCACCGCGATTTTGAGCCCGATGGAACGAATGTTGATTTCGTCAAGGCCATTGATCAGGATATTATTTCTCTGCGTACCTATGAGCGGGGCGTGGAAGCGGAAACTATGGCCTGCGGAACCGGATCGGTCGCGGCGGCGTTGATTTATCATCATAAATTTGAAGGGACCAACGGCACCTATGTGATCAACGTGCAAACCCAGGGAGATGAAGTGCTCAAGGTCTATTTTGATTACGCCGGCGGTAATTTTGATAATGTTTGGCTTGAAGGCCAGGCCAGAAATGTTTATAAGGGGGAGTGTTATGTTTAAAGGCGCGATGGTCGCGATTATTACTCCGTTTAACAATAACCGGTTGGACGAGGAAAAACTGAAGGAACTGGTGGAGTTCCATATCAAGAACAAAACCAGCGCGATTGTTCCCTGTGGAACTACCGGAGAATCGGCGACTTTGTCGTTGGCCGAACACGAGCGGGTGATCGAACTTGTCGTCGAGATCGTCAACAAACGCGTGCCGGTTATCGCCGGTACGGGATCGAATAATACCGCGGAGGCGATCCGTTTGACCAAACATGCCAAGGAGGCCGGTGCGGACGCGGCGTTATTAATTACGCCGTATTACAACAAACCGACGCAGAAAGGCCTGTATTTGCATTTTAAGCAGATCGCCGAAAATGTGGATATCCCGCTGATATTGTACAATATCGCCGGCCGCACGGCGGTGAATATGGAGCCGGAGACGATCGCGCGTCTGGCGCATGAATTCAGGAATATTGTCGGAGTGAAAGAGGCTTCGGGGAGCCTGGAGCAGATGTCGCGGATCAAATTGCTTTGTCCGAAGGAATTCGGACTGATCTCCGGTGACGATGCTTTGACCCTGCCGGTATTGGCTATCGGCGGAACCGGAGTTATTTCGGTTGTCGCCAATATCGTGCCGCACGATGTGGTGCGTTTAGTCGAGGAGTTTGAAAAAGGTAATCTGAAAAAAGCGCAGGAAATGCATTATAAATTATTGCCGTTGATCAAAGCGATGTTTTTGGAAACGAACCCGATCTGCGTGAAAACCGCCATGGAAATGATCGGAATGTGCGAGCCGGAACTTCGTCTGCCGCTGTGTCCGATGAGCGAAGAAAATGTGCAGAAACTAAATCATGCCCTGCGGGATTACGGGCTGCTAACCAAGAGGAAAAAATGATCGCATTAGCGGTAAACGGCTGTCGTGGAAAAATGGGAAAGCGTCTGATCGCGCTTGCCGCCGCCGACCCGGAATTGAGCCTCGTAAGCGCGCTGGAACAAAAGGGACATCCGGAGTTAAATCTTCCCGTGGGCAATACCGTAGTGAGCGATGATCTCGGCGGCATCGAGAAGGCCGAAGTGGTTATCGATTTTACTTCGCCGCAGGCAAGCATGGATATGCTCGAGGCCGCGGTGCGTTATAAAAAAGCCCTGGTTATCGGGACAACCGGATTATCCGCGGAGCAGATAGCGAGGATCAATACCGCGGCCAAGGTTATTCCGATCGTGTATTCGCCGAACATGTCGGTGGGGGTTAATCTGCTGTTTCGCCTGGTAAAAGAGGCGGCGGAAAAATTGAAAGATTACCGCGTGTGTATTACCGAAGCGCATCATATTCATAAAAAAGATGCTCCCAGCGGAACGGCAAAAAAACTGGCCGAAATTATCGAAAACCAGACCGGAGTTCCGGTCAACGATATCCGGGCAATCCGCGAGGGCGAGATTGTCGGTGACCATGAAATCCGGTTTGAGAGCGACGTGGATACGTTGGTATTGAGCCATTCCGCGGTAACCCGGGATATTTTCACTCGCGGGGCATTGCAGGCCGCGAAATGGGTGGCCCGCAAACCGGCCGGTATATTCACGATGCAGGACGTGCTGGGGGCATAAGCGAAGTAAAAAGTAAAAAGAACCACTTTATAAGATAAAATGAGAAACTGCCGTAAAGGACTGGCGAAAAAAGGCAGTATGGATGAGGAAAGGATGTTCACACAATGCAGATTAAGGTAGCCGACACATTGAAAAAACTTCCGCCATATCTGTTTGTCGAGATCGACCGGGCGAAACGAAAAGCGCGGCAAGAGGGTAAGGATTTGATCGATTTAGGCATCGGGGACCCGGATACTCCGACCCCGGGGCATATTATCGAGGCCTTATATGCGGCGGCAAAAGATCCGCGCAATCATCGTTACGCGCTGGATGCCGGCATGCTGGAATTACGCGAGGAGATTGCCTGCTGGTACAAAGAACGATTCGGTATATCGTTGTCGGCTGCGGACGAAATCCTTCCTTTGATCGGTTCCAAGGAAGGGATTGCCCATATTCCGTTTGCGTTTCTTAATAAAAATGATGTTTCCCTGGTTCCCGATCCGGCCTATCCGGCGTACCGGAACGCCACGATCCTGGCCGGCGGCAAGCCGCATATCATGCCTTTGCTGGAAAAAAACGCGTTTTTGCCGGAATTGGGCGCGGTCCCGAAAACGGTTCTTAAACGGGCAAAACTTTTGTTTTTGAATTATCCGAATAACCCGACTTCGGCAGTGGTTCCGCAGGCTTTCCTTAAGGAAGCCGTGGCTTTTGCTAAAAAGCACGGGATTATCATTTGTTTTGATCTGGCTTATTCCGAGATGTGTTTTGACGGTTACGCGGCTCCGGCGATTCTGCCGATTCGCGGGGCAAAAGACGTGGCCGTGGAATTTCACTCGCTTTCGAAAACGTACAATATGACCGGATGGAGAATCGGCTGGGTATGCGGTAATAAAGAAATCGTGGCGGCCGTGGCTAAGATAAAATCGAATATCGATTCCGGTATTTTTCAGGCGATCCAGTGCGCCGGGATTGCCGCGCTGAAAACGGACAACGCTTTTATCCGGAACATGTCGCAGATGTACAAAGAACGCCGCGATGTTTTGGTCGAAGGTTTACAAGGAATGGGCTGGAATGTGGTTCCCACGAAAGCGACATTTTACGTCTGGGCCAAAATCCCCCAAAAAACGAGTTCCATTGATTTTTGCAATCATCTTTTACAGGATAACGGGGTAGTGGCGACGCCGGGAGTCGGGTTCGGCAAGTACGGCGAAGGATATCTGCGGTTCGCGCTTACCCAAAAGACGGAAAAAATCCGGGAAGCCCTTCAGCGTTTAGCGCGGGTATGAAGCAGAAGCAATTCAAGGTTTATCTCGGGGTTGGTTCCAATAAAGGCAATCGGGCCAGGAATATTGCCGTTGCGCTTTCCCGTTTAGCCGCGATTCCGGGTATTAAGCTGGTGCGGCAATCCCGGCTCTATG
>JAQULA010000130.1 GCA_028718845.1 Candidatus Omnitrophota bacterium | reverse complement strand
TGCCGTTAATGCCGTAGCATAAACCCAGGTCTTAATATGTTCCGGTATATCGAAAAAAGTGCGTAAGATCGGTTTTAAAACGGATAATTCAATCAAGGTTTTTTCCGGAATGGATGTTTCCGGCCCGACCGGTAGGTTCTCCGGAGTCTGGGCCTTATAACGGAACGCATATTCCCGGTACAGAGCGGCGGAATTGATCGCTATGGACGGAGCCAGATTGCTCGGCGCGGATCGGGGGGAAAGAATCCTGCTGCGGTCCGGAGTGCCGGTCAACGGAAAACTGCCGATCGCCGGGACAAGTATGATTGAAATAATTGTTCGTGATATACGGTGTTTCATGTTTAATATCCCGCAGTTGTGATGACGGGGTTTTCTCCGATCGGATGTAAAGCATCGATGAAAAAGGTAAAAAAGTATAACATGAGACAGCGTTTCGCGCAAGGGAATCCGGGCGGGCCGGGCTATGGTTGAATATTATTAGTTACAATGTTACAATACGTTTGTTTTAATGCGGGATCATGTCCGATCGAAAAACAATAAATATTGATAACGGCGGCAGGCGGGAGACTGCCAGGCCGAAAAAATTCGGAACAAACGGCGCCCGATAGTATATTTTGGCTTGAAGCTTACGGTTCTTTTAAAGCGAGAACCGGGCGGCGATCAACAAACGAAAGGAAAATGATGGTTACGGCGAATGAGTTAAAGCGCAGGTCGATGATCATGATCGAAGGGGACCCGTATCAGGTGATGGAGGTATTTGTCGCGTTGCCTTCGGCGCGGGGAGCGTCAACTTTGGTGCGGGTTAAAGTACGGCATCTGTTGAATGGGATGGTCCAGGATAAATCGTTCAAAGCTTCCGAAAAATTTAATGAGGCGGATGTGGGGATGGCCGATGCGCATTTTCTCTACAAAGACGGGGATACCTATTATTTTATGGATCAGGAAACATTTGAGACTCTTGAACTCTCCGAAACCAAGGTCGGCGAGGCCGCCGGATATTTGGTGGAAGAGCTGGCGGTTAAGATCATGATGTATAACGGGGCTCCGGCATCGCTGGAATTGCCCCCGTTCGTAAATATAAAAGTGTCCGAGACCGATCTGCCGGTGCAGCAGGGCGGCAGTGCCGGCGGGGGGACCAAGAACGCGACGCTGGTTAACGGCCGGGTGGTGAAAGTTCCCCAGTATATTGCCGCCGGGGAAACCGTGCGGGTCAATACCGAAACCGGAGAGGTGTCCGGGCGGGCGTAGGCCAAGAGCGGTTCGGGGTGTATAGCTGGATGGGAAAACTAAAAAAATCAGGGGAATGCCGATGAGAATCAGGTTTGTGGACCGGGTACGTGTCGTATTGGTCAAATTCATTGATGCGGTTCAAAGCGGTATTTTAAAAAATTATGCGGTTTTTGCTTTTATCGTTAGCCATGCCCCGCAAAAGTTTGGAGCGCAGGCTTGTTGTGACCGGGCGTTTAAAGAGTTTCTTATCGCTTATAATCGCGTCCCGGCATATAAGGCTTTTTTGGACCAAAGTGGTTGGGTTTGCAAATCAAGGAACTCGGATGAGATCTTTAAATCATTGCCGGTAACCGATAAACCCAATTATATTCTTAAATATAGTACGGAAGATCGGTGTCTGGACCGGAGATTTGTTTATGAAGGCGTGGTTATCGACGAATCTTCCGGATCGACCGGGATTCCCTATAATTGGGTGAGGAGCCGGCGGGAACGCGAGTTTGTCAAAAGTCTTATCGGTATATATTTCCGTTATTGTTACGGCAATAAAAAATATATTACCATTAATGCATTTAGCATGGGGGCTTGGGCAACCGGTTTTAATATGGCTTTGGCTGCCCAGGCATTGGGGGTGGTGAAATCCACCGGCCCGGATGTGGATAAAATATTAAGGACCCTTAAGTTTTTTGGAAATCAATATCCCTATATCTTAAACGGTTACCCTCCTTTTTTGAAATATCTTTTTGATGAAGGCCGGAAGCAGGGATTCAATTGGGATGACTATGCCATTCACGCTATTGTCGGCGGAGAAGGAATGTCGGAAGGCCTGCGTGATTATTTGCTTAAGTTCGCAAAAACGGTGTATTCCGGTTATGGGGCATCCGATCTGGAGATCGGTATCGGGGGGGAAAATCCTCTAACGGTGATGATCCGGAGATTGTGCCGGCAAAATGCGGATTTAAAAAAGACTCTTTTCGGGGACGATCATCGCTTGCCGATGCTTTTTCAATATAATCCGCTGGATCATTTAATCGAAATAATTAAAAAGGAAATAGTGGTGACCATCAGTAAGCCTTGGACGCTATCCCCCCGGATCCGCTATAATATAAAAGATGAAGGAGGCATGATCACTTTTGAGGCGATGAAAGAGAAATTAGCGGCGCACAATGTTGACATGCTGGAACTTGAAAGAAAGTGCGATTATCCCCGCTGGTATCTGCCGTTTCTTTTTGTTTATGGCCGGAAAGACAGCACTGTTTCCGTTATGGGCGCGAATATCTATCCGGAAGATGTGGAAAGCATCCTGTATTCTGATTCTATTTTGGCCGGCAATGTTAATTCATTCGCGCTTTCTTTGGAAGAAGACGCCCAAGGTAACCCGCGTCCTTGTTTTGAGTTTGAACTGGCGGATCTTGATCAGAAAGCTAAAGTGCAGGAGAAGCTGGAAAATATATTGTCCGACGGGTTGGCGAATTTAAGCGCGGATTATAAAAAAGCCAGGGAAGAGTATCCCCGGGCGGTCGAACCGGTGTTAAGATTTTTCGGTCCGGGGCAGGGGCCGTTTAAGGATAATCAATCCCGTATCAAAAAACGCTATGTTAAACAAAATGACGGATAATAACCGGCGTCCGCAATCCGGAAAACAGGGGAAGTCATGGGCATAAGGCGGCTGGTCTGTGTTTTGTCGGCGGGTTGTTTTTTGGGGGCTGTTTTGGCTGCCGCCGCATTTACGGCTCAATCCCCGGTTTTTCTCGCCGATCGTGATTTTCTGCCGGAAGATGTTCTCGGGAAGTATTCCGGAATTATCGATAACGCGATCGCTTTTCTTGATAAACAGGGCGCGTCGGAAACCGGATTGATCGAGAGTTTTCAAGGCACATCGCGGTATTATTATTTGCCGGAACAGGAAAGTTTTTATTTGGGGTCCCAAGGGTACCTGGACGGGCAATGTTTTACCTATGACGCGGCCACCGCGAGTATTCTGTATGCGATTTGCGGTAAACCGGAGAAAGCCAAAGCGTTGCTTGGACTGCTGGAACATGATTTTTATCAGGAAAAAAACGGCCACCGCGGGCTTTACACGTCGTATCGGACGGATAAATTTACGCCGGAGGGTGAACTCTGGATGGGGATCGACGGTGACCGGATCCACGTTGGCCCGACGATGTGGGTAGCCCTGGCCTGTTTGCATTATGCGCAGATAAGTACGGACCGGTCGTTCCTGGGTTTTGCGGTCGATATCGCCGGATGGGCCGGGGGGCTGGATCATTACCGGTTTGCCGACGGCAGTAAAGGCGCGGTGTGTATGGGGTCGGGGTGGGGGCCGGATTGGGGGCTTACCTATTCCACTGAAAATTGTTTTGTCTATTATGCTGTCCTGAATTTACTGCTGGAGGTGTATCAAAAAGGGTCTCCGGAGGTAAAATCGGTTTTTATAAAAAAAAATCTGACGGAAGAAGCTATTCGGAAGGAAATGACTGCGCTGCAGAAATGGTTTAAGGAGGTTGCTTATGATAGCCGCACCGGCGGATTAAACTGCGGCGCGGGAGAGGGCGGGGTGGATACCACAAAGGCTATCGATACCGTGACAAACGCGGTTATTGCCGTAGGCCCGGATAGATTATCGCAATGGGGCATCGATCCGTTCCGGCTGGTGGGGTTCGCGGAAACATATTTGCGGATTACGGAAACTTGTCCGGGGAAAAATATCGAAGGATTTGATTTTACTGTTCCGGAGGAACTGGGAAACCCCCGGCAGAGGGTGATCTGGATCGAAGGAACGGCGCAGATGATTACCGCGTATAAGCTGATGGCGGATTATTCCGCGCGCAAAGGATTTTTTAAAAAAGCGGAAGAATACCGGAATAAAGCGATGTCTTTATCGCAGGGATTGGATGGGTTATCCCTGAAACAGCCGGTCGCGTACGGCGTGCTTCCCTATACTTCCGTTCATTTGGCGGATAAAGAACGGATGTTGAGTTTTGCCGCGGAGTGGGAAATACCCCGGGGGATTGACGGTAGCGGCGTGGGGTGTGTATCGAGCACGGTTTGGCGGGCGTTTAGTTTGGTTGATTTTAATCCGATGCAAACGGCTGTCGCGTCCGGCAGGTACGCGGAGAAGTAAAGCATAGTTTAGGACCAAGTAAAAAGGGAAAAGCGGCGAAAAGCAAAAGCGTAGTCACAAGTCGCATATTTAAATAAACAGGTAAAATGAAAAAGCGGGAAACTGCGCGGCTCAATACGCACTGCGCGATACAAAGCGGGAAACGAGGGGTAAAATCATGCGCAGAAGAAAAATGCCTTATTTACGTATGCCGGGAATGAAAAAATCTCCGGCAGCGCTGCTGATCGCGCTGATTTCCGCGGGGCTTATTTACGTTGCTTCGGATAGGGTTAAGTTCCCGGTTGATAACCCGGTAGATAAGGGCGATTATAGCGACATCCTGGCTGCGAAAGTGATCGATGGAGATACGATCGCGCTTGAAAACGGGGAGCGCGTGCGCCTGATCGGCATCGATACCCCGGAAAGCCGGATCAATGAAAAACTTAAATTAGACGCGCGGCGCAGCGGCCGGGATTACGCGGCGATAACCGCTATGGGCAAAAAAGCGGCGAAGTTTACCCGGCAGTTGGTGGAGAATAAGCCGGTCCGGCTTGAGTTTGACGTTACTAAAACCGATAAATATGGTCGATTGCTGGCATATGTATTTCTTTCTGACGGTACGTTTGTTAATGCCGAGATCGTTAAGCAGGGCTATGCCGACCCGATGACTATCCCGCCGAATGTGAAATATGCCGGGTTATTTCACGATTTGTATGTCGAGGCCCGGGCGCAAAACCGAGGCCTGTGGAAGAACGGCGAATAAAGCGGTTGCGCGCCCAGAGTTCCCGGTCTATTGTTTTTCCCGAAAAATTCATTCTCCCCTTGTAAAAAACAAAATATATGGTAAACTCTTCTTTCGATATTATTTTTTTCGTTCATGGAGAATTTTAATATTGCGGCGTAGCCGGATGCTTAATGGCTGGGCTGAAGTCCGGTGTGAGAGTAAATTTGTATAGAGAAACGTTGATATCGGTGTTGATTGTTGTTTAGTTTTTTGAACAAAAATAAAAATTCCAATTTAAAATAACCGGATGCTGAAACACAATTTTGATTAAAACGTATTAAAAAGTATTTAAGAATAATATCTGAGAGGCCAGTTAGAGAAGAATTAATCTGAAGAAAAAAGGTTGCCGGCGTGAAGTTGGCACAGTTAGTGCTAATATTCAGGTG
>JAQULA010000129.1 GCA_028718845.1 Candidatus Omnitrophota bacterium | reverse complement strand
GTTAGGACGCCGCCAAGCTCAATTCTGGGGCTTCCAGCGGCGAGCCTCGCCGAGTGTAACTACCTGATAACAATCGGCGGGAAGGACGAAAAAGCGAGAAGCAATAAAAGATTTTGTTTTTAGCGAACGAAGAGATCGTGCGTCCATCGTCCCCCGGACTGCGGGCATCACAACCTTAAGGGATCTTACGTAACTTATATGGATATCCAAGCGAATAAGTATGACGTTATCGTCGTCGGCGGAGGGGCAGCGGGGATGATTGCCGCCGGCCGGGCCGCTGAGTGTGGTAAATCGGTATTGCTGTTGGAAAAGAACCGGCGAATGGGAATGAAACTGAAACTGACCGGCAACGGCCGCTGTAATGTTACCAATATGGCGCCGTTGAATACATTCACGGAGCATTATTTCGATTCAGCGCCGTTTCTGCATAACGCGTTCAGTGTTTTTTATAATGAGGAGCTGATTGCCTTATTGCGTAATCTGGGAGTGCCGACAAAAGTTTCCGGACAAGGCCGGGTGTTCCCGGTTTCCGATTGCAGCGGTGATATCGTTCATGCATTACGGGGGTATCTGGAAAAAAGCGGTGTTGTCGCTCTTGATTCTTCGGCCGTGGAGCGGCTGCTGATTTCCGGCGGGTGTATTCAGGGGGTATGCTGCGCGGATAAACGGGAATTTTACGCTTCAAAAGTCATTATCGCGACCGGCGGAAAAAGTTATCCGGAGACCGGATCCAGCGGGGATGGCTATGCCTGGGCGGAGCAGGCCGGACACCGGATTATCCCGCTGCGGCCGGGATTGGTGGGTTTTGAGGTGCGGGAACGCTGGGTGAAGGATTTGCCGGGAATAAGCCTGGATAACGCGGAAATTAATTTTGTCCGGGGAACGAAGAAAAAACGGATGCGCGGGGAGATGATTTTTACCCATTACGGCGTTTCCGGGCCGTTGTTCCTTGACGCCGGAGCGGAGTTAAGCGATGGTTTAGCCTTGGGGAATGCGGTTCCCGTTTCACTCGATATCTATCCGCGGGCGGCGGCCCCGGAAATTGCCCGGATATTTGAAGAAGCGGCACGCCTGACTCCCCATCGCCGGTGCAAAAGCGTGATTGCCGGATTAGTCCCTCAGAAACTGGCCCTGGTTTGCCTGGGGGCCGCCCGGCTGCCCGCGGAAAAACAAATTCATGCACTGATAAAAAATGAAAAAAGCTGTTTGATAAACAGCTTGAAAGCGCTACAATTAACTATACTTCGGCCGCGTCCGCTTAAGGAAGCAATGGTTACTCGGGGCGGCGTATGCACTGCCGAAATAAATCCGAAGACCATGGAATCCCGGATTGTTCCCGGACTTTATTTTTGCGGTGAAGTCATCGATGTGGCCGGATGCTGCGGCGGATTTAATCTGCAGGCCGCGTTTTCCACCGGATTCGTCGCCGGCGAAAGCGCCGCGCTGAAGTAGGGAGTAGAGAGAAGAAGATGGAAGAGGGAAGATCGTCCCGCCGAAGACCGCGGGACTACGAAGACGGAAGCAAAAAAACTTTAAAATACTGAATCTTCCATCTTCCCTCCATTTTAGCGAGAGCAACTATTGATAACCGATGATAACTGTTGATAACTTTATAGTAAGATGAAACAAACTTTAAATTCCCTTATCATTGTCGGCAAGGTCGCTTATGTGCTTGGCTCTCTGATGGTTTTGAATTTCTTTTTCGGCCTGCTTTTTTTCGGTTTCTTGACCTGGCTGGCGGTGGGCGGAGCGCTGTTTCTGCTGCTGATTCTGGCCTTGTTTGCCGGGAAGAAAATACTGTTTATGCCGTTTCAGCAGAAGCGTCCTTCCCGGAGTAATGCTTCTTCCGGCGGAGACGTGATTGATGTGGAAGCCGAGGTCGTCGATGATGCCGGGCCCGGGGATCCCGGGAACGCGGTGTGGCATGACCCGGTATATTGTCCGCGGTGCCATTCCAGTGATACGCGGTTTGTCGAACCGCGTCATGAAACCGGGATATACGAATGCAATAATTGCCGTGCCCGCTTTGAAGCCGAAGGATAATCCCGCATTGACAAAACCGGTCATTGCGGATACTATAGAATACGATAAAAAACGTTGGATTTTTTGCCGTGATTTTTCAACCGGTATTTACCGGGGTCGGATAAAGGACGTAATTCCATGGGACGGACAATTTTTTCGGTGTGGGCCATTATCGGTATATGCTGTTCGTTCGCTTATGCCATTCCTTCCGAAGGTGATTTTCTTCCGGCGCTGCATTCATCGATCTGGGGGATTCAGTATAATCATATATTTGTCCGCGATCTCAATAAGGTCGAGGGGGAAGCCGCTACGACCCAATGTTTTCTTAGCGCCAGTTACGCGCTGACCGAGCGGATTTTCCTGGACGGAAAAATCGGGATGGGTTCAATCAGTTTTGACCGTGCGGACGGGGTGAATCTCGATTTCCCGGCCGGGTTTGCCGGGGGATATGGTTTACGCTATCTTGTCTATGCGAACAGTGAACGCGGGGTGAAATCGATCGCCGGGTTTCAGCATATCAGTTGTCATCCGTTCAAGGATACGGTGGACGATGTCGCCTACCGGGTTATCTGGGATGAGTGGCAGGGGACCTGGCTGTTTATCAAAGAATGGAAAAAAACCGCGTGGTATTGCGGCCCTCAATACAGCACCATGCAGTTGAAGTATAAAGCGGACAGTTTTCGCCGGCGGCTTAAAACCGAGGATTGCTGGGGAATGCTGGCCGGAGTAAACTACCGTATCGCGGAAAATATGAGCATCAATACGGAAATCCGGATTTTTGATGAAGTAGCGGTAAATACCGGGCTGTATTACAAATTTTAAAGGAAAAACGGCGATGGATATGCGTTTCAAAAAATTACGGTTGTGGGCGGCATATCCGTTCGCTTTGGTTTATGTTTTTTTCGCCTATCGCTATGCCGTCCACTTTTCCCCGGGCATCTGGGTTGTTTTGGCCGGGTTGCTGATCCGGTTTTGGGCGGCCGGTTATATCAAAAAGATACGGGTGCTGACCACGGTCGGTCCGTACGCTTATGTGCGGAATCCTCTCTATGTGGGTAATTTTCTGATGGGGCTGGGGTTTTGCCTGTTTATCGATGCGCCGTATTTATCGCTGCTTTACAGCGGTTTGTTTATTGTTTTTTATGCCGGAACGGTGAAAAAGGAAGAGTCGGTATTGACGGATTTATTCGGGGAGGACTACCGGGCCTATAAAAAAGCGGTGCCGGCGTTTATCCCGCGGTTAACTCCTTATCCCGCGAAAGAACCGGTCCGGTATAGCTTATGGCAGGCGCATTATAACGGCGAATTTATCCGGGTTTTGGTAACGGCGTTATTGTTGTGTCTGCTGTATTTGGTTAATTTTTATTTTCGCGAGGATATTTTGAGCAACCGCGATCTCCGGATCATCGCGGGACTGATCGTTTCCCAGCTGGCGGTGTTGCTGCTGACGATCTCGCATCGTAAAAAATTGGTACGAAACCATCCCGACGGCAATTGCGCGTCATAGCCCGACATTATGCAAAAAATCTGGAATATCCGACCCAACGACGCATTGCGGCAAAAAGCGATTGCCGCCGAACTGGGCATTTCCCCGGTTATCGCGCAAATCTTATTAAACCGGAATATTTCCACCGCGGACGCAGCCCAGCGTTATCTGCACGGAAATTTTGATGATATCCCGGACGCTTTCCTGCTTAAGGATATGCGGGCGGCGGTCGCGCGTATCCGTCAGGCGATTGCCCGCAAAGAAAATATCGTGGTTTACGGAGATTACGATGTCGACGGCTTAACCAGTTGCGCGCTGTTGTTTGAGGTGCTGCGGGCTTTGGGCGCGGCGGTGAGCTGTTATATTCCGCACCGCGTCGAGGAAGGGTACGGCGTGAACCTCGATGCCTGCGCGGCTATAAAGAAAAGAGACGCGGCGTTAATGATCACCGTGGATTGCGGGATCGGCAGTTGCGAGGAGATTACCTATCTGGCCAGCCAAGGCATCGACACGATCATAACCGATCACCACCAGCCGCGGGAGGGAATTCTTCCTCCGGCTTATGCGATCATCAACCCCTGGCAAAAGGGGTGCACGTATCCTTATAAAGAACTGGCCGGCGTAGGTTTGGCCTATAAACTGGCCCAGGCCGTGGCCGGGGAGGCCCTGGATATCTCGGAGCACCTTGATCTGGTTGCCCTGGGCACGATCAGCGATGTCGCGCCGCTTACCGGCGAGAACCGGATACTGGTAAAATACGGCTTGGAACAGCTCTCCCAAACTAAAAAAATCGGGCTCGCCGCCCTCAAAGAAGTCTCCGGGATATCCCGCCGCCGTTTATCCGCTTCCCATGTCGGTTTTATTCTGGGGCCGCGCATAAATGCTACCGGACGGATGGGGTCGGCGGAAAAAGCGTTGCAGTTGTTGCTAAGCACCGATGAATCCGAAGCCTTGTCCCTGGCAAGAGCGCTGGATGCGGAAAATAAACAACGCCAGAAGGAAGAAGGAAAAACCCTAAAAGAAGCCCTGGCGATTATGGAACACGAAATCAATTTTGCGCATCATCGTTCGGTGGTTCTGCATCATGACGACTGGCATCCCGGAGTAATCGGCATCGTCGCTTCACGCATTGCCGAGCGTTTTTATCGTCCGACGATATTGATTTCGACGAAAAACGAGGTAGGTAAGGGCTCGGGCCGTTCTATCCGTAATTTCCATCTTTTCGATGCGTTGGTGAAATGCAATCATTTGCTGGAAGAATTCGGCGGACATGAAAAAGCCGCCGGGCTGAGTATTATGCGGGAAAATTTGGCGGATTTTAAAAAAGTATTCAATGAGATGGCCCGGGAGGCGCTGCAGCCGGAGGATCTAATCCCGGCTATCGATATCGATATGGAGCTTGCGCTGGGTGCGCTTTCGGAAAAATTTATCGCCGATTTGGAGCAATGCGCGCCGTTTGGCATGGGCAATCCTCAGCCGGTCTTTGCCTCGCATGATTTAAAGCTCAAGGGACGTCCGCGTTCTTTGCGGGGCAGCACCTTGAAATTATGGGTTACTGACGGCGCCGTGACCTGCGAAGCCCTGGGCAGTAAATTCGGCGATATCGACTTTTCCGGGATTGATACCGGGATATCGATTGTCTACTCTCCGGCCATGAATGATTGGCAGGGTATTTCCACGATTCAGCTTAAACTTAAAGACATCCAATTCCCCTCTCCGGCTTAGCGGACGGCCGAAAGAAACCGCCGGCGGCTAAAATCAGCCCATCTATAATCACAACATGCTGCAATGTAATGTGTTACGATTCAAGAAAAACTTGCAAATTACCGTTGCCCATGGTATACTTTATTACTTTTTTAGCCGGTTCAAAGATTGCCGGCAGCGGGGATTTTTCGGCATTGTCCGGTCGATATAGAGATAACGGAAAAAGTGGCATTTCATGAATTGGGTATGCAAAAAACAGCTTAAACACAAAATTATCGGGGCATTTTTGCTTTCGG
>JAQULA010000128.1 GCA_028718845.1 Candidatus Omnitrophota bacterium | reverse complement strand
AGTTTAATAAGAATTTCAAAAAATTCTCAAGACGAAAATTATAGCGGTGATCTATCTACATTGCAAGTCTTTATGGCTGAATTACTTAAGACAAATATTTCAGATAAATAAAATCTTTTAAAAAGACGTTATATATTGTTGACAAAATCACATCTGCATGGTATACTTTTCATACTTTTTTAACTTCGCCGGGAACTACATTCTTATTGTTTTGTTATCGCAGTGAAATAAGAAATGGTGAGAACCTAAACAAATTACAAGTGCGGGCCGATGAAAAATTATAATTCGACAAAAAAAATCCTCATCGCATCAGCCGTTGTTTTAAGCACGGTATTTTCCTGTCGGCTGCTTTTCGCCGATTCCTGTGAAATCGGTGCGTTCGTCGGTAATGCCGATCATCACGCGGCAACCGCAGCGGATATCCAAAATTTTGAAAGTTTAGCCGGCAGGCATATCGCGTCGAACCTGGTTTATTGGGCGTTTAATGACGGAGATTTTCCTACGCAGGAATTGAATGACGGTCTCCGCTATCATGACGGATATAATACGCAGTCGGTGCTGCATCTTACCTGGGAACCATGGTCGCGCAGCGGTGCCTCCGACGACAGCTATACTTTGAGTCATATTGCCGCCGGACAATATGACGATTACATCACCAAATTTGCTCAGGATTGCCGCCAATGGCAGGATCCGATCCGGCTGCGTTTCGCGCATGAAATGATTTCCGTGGCCGGTTCGGCGAGCTGGTACCCCTGGCAGGATAAACCGACGGAATACATAGCGGCCTGGCAGCATGTCCGCCAGATTTTCCGCGATCAGAACGCGACGAACGTTGAATTTGTCTGGGCCCCGAATAGTTATCCGGCGGATTTGGAAACGTTAAGACAATATTATCCCGGCGCGGAAAATGTCGATTGGCTGGGGATGGACGGGTATAATCCCGGGGAAGACGGTTTGCCCGGGTATCCTTACTGGCAGAACTTTGATGATTTGTTTTTCAATCTGTATAATGTTATGGTCGATCACCCGGAAGTATTCGGCGACAAGAAGATCATGCTTGCCGAGTTCGCATCGGCAGAATTGGATGCCTATGGCACCCGGACAAAGGCGGAATGGATTTTCAATGCCTTCCAGGCAATAAAAGAACGCTACTCCGAAATTGAAGCGTTTTACTGGTTTAATACTTTAAAAGAAGCTGATTGGCGGATTGATTCCAGCGCGGACAGTTTGTTCGCGTTCCAAACCGTGATGCAGGATCCTTATTTCACTTCGCACGTGATCCCGGAGCCGAACATGCTGGTGCTTTTCGGTACGGGATTGGTTTATATGGTTGGGAAAAGAAACAACAAACAGGAAAGGGGGTAGTGTGAATAAAAGGATTGTATTAACAGTACTGTCGCTGGCTATAATCGGCACGATGCTTATGCCGGTGATCGTAAAAGCGCAGGAAAAACAGTTCAGCGGCTTTGGCGTATATATTGACCGCGGTGACAAGAAAAATCATTATGTCGGATCGGGCTGGATGGGTGATTACGGGGACATCAAGTTTTCCGAGAGCGAAAAAGAGAATCCGCATTCCGGGAAAACCTGCATAAAGATCATCTATACCGCCGAGGGAAAACAAGGCGCCAACTGGGCCGGTATCTACTGGCAGTGGCCGCCGAACAACTGGGGTGAGAAAAAAGGCGGGTTCGATTTGACCGGAGCGAAAAAACTGACTTTCTGGGCCCGCGGCGCAAAAGGCAAGGAACAGATCGTTGAATTCAAAATGGGCGGTTTGACCGGTACTTTTTCCGATTCGGATTCAGCCAGCATCGGGCCGGTGGAACTGACCACCGAATGGCAGCAGTTCAGCATCGATTTAACCGATTTGGACCTGTCTTATATCAGCGGCGGTTTTTGCTGGGTGACCAATTCCATGGCCAACCCGGAAGGGTGTACGTTCTATTTGGATGATATCCAGTACGAATAAAAATAAAAGGGGGTGTTGATTATGAAACAGTCAATGAAGATTTTGAAAAAAATTATGAAAGGAGGTGAAACAATGAAAAAGACGATTGCACTAGTGGGTATGTTATTATTACTTAGTATTCCTTCAATGGCTCATGCGCAGAATCTCTTGGTTAATGGCGGTTTTGAATCTGATGGTGAACAAGGCCACATTACGGGATGGACGATTGACTACAACAATAATATTTTTGGAGTCATCGACAATCCGCAGAGTGGCAGTTACAATGCCAGAAACTTTTGGGATGGTGCGTTGAGACAGGACGTAGCCGTGACCGGAGGAACAGCGTATCAATTCAGCGGCTGGTCCTATATTCCGACAGCTACTGAAACGATCGGAACAACGTGGGGTTCTTTCTTTCAGATCGACTGGAAAACTGCAGCTGGCGGCACTGCCGGAACAAGCTGGAGCGCTCCGAATCTGAAGAATTTGACCCGTGATCAATACAACCTGACTCAAAGCGGTGCTATAGTAGCGCCGACTACGGCAGCCTATGCCCGTATCAAGTTCGGGACATGGCAGGGCGGGGATGGTACACAGTATATCCCGAATCCGACAGATTTTGATAATCTGAGTTTTTCGGTCGTGCCTGAGCCGAGCAGCCTGCTGCTTTTAGGTACCGGTATTGTTGGGATGCTTTCCGCAACCCGGAAAAGAAAAAAAGCATAAGTAGCATCCATGCTGCTTATTGACTGATAAAAAGGGGCAGTGTAATAACTGCCCCTTTTTATTGTCCTAAATTTTTTAATATGTTATAATAAAACCATGAAAATCGACGCGCAAAAATCCGGCATAGCATTGATTATGGCCGTAGGCATTCTCGCGGTTATTGCCTTGGTTGCGGTGGGGTTTTCCGCGTTCACGCGCCTGGAGTTGCGGGCAACGGAAAATTACGCCGACCAGTTAAAAGCGGAGTTTATCGCCGAGGCGGGAATCGCCAACGCGATCAAGGAATTGAAATACGGGACAGCCGGCGCAAAATATGACCCCTATGATACCGTGGCCGATACCTGGTATTATCAGGGCAACAGCGGGGAAGAGAACCCGGTCGATGTTGAGCTGAAGGACGCGGCTTTGCCTTCTTTCGGCGCGGCTGAAGATTTCGGCGGAGGACAGTATAAGCTTAAAGTGGTCGATTGCGCCGGTTTGATCAATGTTAATGCGCCTTTGCCGGACACGAACGCCGAAGACGAAATGAAAAACACTCTGGAGGCGCTGGCCTTGGCCGCGGGATTGAATCCCGCCTCGGCCCAGGATTTTTCCGCTAACCTGGTCCCTTTTCGCAAGACCCTGCCTAACGAGCAATTTGCTTCGAAATCGGAAATTAAATTGATTCCGGATGTCGGGCCGGCGATATATGATAAAATTAAGAATTATATAACGCTTTACGGCGATGAGGATGACGGTATATTCGTGCTGAATAAGTCCGGGCAGACTCCTTCGGCTGAGCATACCCGCAAGGTATTTGTTAATGTGAATACCGCGTCGAAGGCGGTACTCATCGCGGTTATCAAACCGATGATCAATTCCGCCAGCGACCCATTACCTTTGGTTAATGCGATTATCAGCCGCCGCGCAAGCAATCCCTTCGACGGAAAAAACTCCGACGCGAATGTGAAAAATTTTCTTTCCGCCCGCGGTGAATTCCAGCGTTTCCTGGAGTATCAATTCGCCCAGGGAACGGTCAGCGCCGGCGATCTGGACGCCCTGCTGTTGTATACCGATCCCAACCGCTATGACTTTACCGATGCGGCGACAATCGCGGCAACCCGTTCGCGGTCGACTTATTTTTGTTTCGATTCCGGGGGGTGTTATGAAATTGAGTCCCTGGGGGAATATCACGGCGCCCGCAAGCGGATTAAACAGGCGGTGTGTATCTACCGGAAGATATACGAAACATCCAAAAATGAATTTAACAGCGCTAACGCGAGTACGCGGCGGGTGACCTGGAAGGACAGTTGCCCGGTGGATTACAGCGTGCTTAAGTCCGTGGTATGCACCGTGCCGGACTCGGCCCTGGTACCCAATTCGGTCAAACCCGGGTTCTGGGACGACTTTTCCGAGGATTACGGTACTGCCGGCACCGATACCGGAGATTGGCTGACCCTCGAACAGAAATTTGAAATCAATAAAGGCGGCGACAGTTTGCTGCGTACCTGGCCGAACGGTGTCTTTGTCGACGGGGTCGATTATTTTCCCAAAGTGGAACTGGATAGTTCGAAATGGAAATTCAATCGTTTTTCTTTGCGGGCCCGGTTGATCGAAGAGACCGATAATTCGAAAAGCACCATTCGCACTGACCTGCCTTGGGTGGCGGTCCCCATCGAGTCGGACTGGCAGGCCTGCGCGCCGGTCCCCAGTGCTTTGAATTGCCCGGATATTGCCAGCGGAAAATATACGGTTGCCGAGGTTCAGGCGATGAGCACGACCGATAACAGTCATGAGCGTTTTTTGAATGTCGGACATATACAATTTGGGATCCCCCCGGACAATATGTCGGCGATATATTGTTCGTTCCCGCAAACGCAGGATTTACTGACCCATTTGATCGATATCTATGGGCAGTGGGTAAATTACGACGGAAACGGCTATATCTATTTCGCCCCGGTTCCGGATGTTAAAGCGAAGGATGTTCTTAATAAGCCCAATCTCATGATTGTTTGCAACGATTACTTTTGGACCGGGCATTCGGGTGTCGACGGGACAAAGGATTTCATTATGCCGGGGTATTTTTCGGATAAGACCATACGTTTCAAAAGCCGGGATCAGCGGAGTTTGAATGCCTCGGTGTATTATCCGCTCGGAACCGGGACGGGGTCGCTGGATGTCAATACCGGGATTGAACCGGTAGAGGTGTGGCAGAACCGGCTGATCCGTTTTGTGGGCATGGGAAATTTTTTTGATCTCGATGATGTCCGGATTATTCCTGAACGGGGGGTATATACATCGAGTACCTTCGACCCCACGGAAATAGTCGACTGGAATACGCTTGAATGGGGGACGATTTCCGCCGGGGTTTCCGTTTCGCCCAATGCCGTGGCCGGTTATATCCCCGGGGATACCGAACGGGTCTATATCAGCACAAATTTTACTTCCGGAGAAAGCGTGCATACTGCTCCCGCACCCGGGGCGATTCATCCGGCCGGAGCATTACAAGCCTGCGGCGGTTTTATCGATTCCGGAACCTATCCGGGCATTATTTACCGGGTTTATTTTTATACCGGATACGATGATCCATCGACCCCTTCGGTTATCGAAGGGCTGGCCACGAATTATGAGGAAATTGCGGTGTTGGAAGACATGACCATAACTTATATGCCGAGAACAACGATCCTTGCCCAGAGCAAGGGTGACTAATGCGGCTGTAAAAAAGGAGGTCGGCAATGGATGATAAGAGGAAATTTACCCGGTTGGTTCAGGTCATGCCGGCGCGCCATCGCCCGAGCCAGGGAACGGTTATCGAACCGGCTTCGGTAAAAGATATTTCTGTCGGCGGCGTACGCCTTAGTTCCGCCGCTGATCTTGCCGCCGGAACATCCGTGG
>JAQULA010000127.1 GCA_028718845.1 Candidatus Omnitrophota bacterium | reverse complement strand
CCCGGATATAGTCGTGGGTTTGCGGCGTTGTGCCGTCCAAAGAGATATTGATCGCCTCGACATTGCGCGCGATCAACCGGGCCATCGGTTCATCGATAAGATAACCGTTAGAATTCAGGCCGACCTTGAACTTCGATGCCGCCAGGCATAATAACTCCTCCACCCCTTCGCGTAAAAGCGCCTCCCCGGAACCGGAAAAAATCACTTTACGGTCCGAAGGCAGCAATTGATGCAATTGTTTAATCACATCCTCCCAATCGGCATTACTCATCTCCTGTTCCGGACATCCGCTCTCCTGCCACGAACGGCACATTTTACACTGAAAATTACACCGGGTCGCGATTCCCAGGTCGCAAATTTCGATCGTATCAAGAAGGTTTATCATGAGTTTTCCTCTAAACGTATGCGGACAGAAAAAACACTCCGGGAATCTCCGCCGATAACCCGGCCCTGGCATTTCAGCACCCGCGCGGCATGGACCGCGTCGGTGTTTTCAACGGAATTACTGTATTCGCCGGCCGATGCGCTACCCTGAAAACCGATATTCGGCAGTTTATTTTCCGCGTAAACTTTGATAATATCATTACCGCTGTCAAGAACCTGCCAGTCATTAGCATTAAAGGTCCCCGGGAACCTTCCGCTCCGGCAATTATCGGTCCGGTATTCCTGATAAATATCGCTGAGCATCACTACCGCCGCGGCCGTCTCAATCCCGGAGTTCCGGATATCGGTAGTAATTGTCCAGGACAACTCATGCTCACTGAGCAATACCAGCTCCCATTGCTGGACAACCTCGACCTCATTCCACAACAAAGATATCACGGTTTTATCCGGCAGGATGGATACCTCCCACTTCGCCAGGCTGGAATTGATCCAGCGGTTGCCGCAGACAAACACACTGTATAATCCGAGAGTTTTAGTCAACTCCTTACCTTCCCAAAAAAGCTTGATCTTCGCCTTTTCAATCACCAGCGAAAACCTGCCGCTGCGCATGGCCCGGGGTTCGTCGGCGGGAACGGGATCGATCAGAGAAGCCATATCGGCCGGATCTTCGGCCGGAAGGATCCGCGCCCGGAACAGCGCATGCTCGCCCGGATTCAAAACACTCCGGTCCGGCGCGATAAGATAGTTCACCCCGCACATGAATAACCGGCTCCGGGGATGGCGGTAAACATGTAAAAACCACGTGTTCATATCTACCGTCGGATTAAACAACAATCCCGGATGAGCCCGGGAAATTTCCCGGGCAAAAAACGCGATACCGCGGCTGCGGTTATCGAACAACGCAATCGAAGCCGGCAGTTCCCTATCCGTTCCGATGTCTCCCTGCTGCTCTTTAGTCATCCACCGCACCAGCGAAACATGGGGAACGACATTGATAAATACCCCCTGTAACCGGACCGGACGCTCGACGAAAAATTTTATCGTCCATTCGATGGCTTCCCGGACCCGGACAAATTCCCATTTTTGGATCAGCGGCAGATCGGCCCATCGCTGGTATATCTCCATTTTTTCCGGGCCGGTCTTTTTCACGCTCCACTCGGCATGACCGGACTCGACATCACCCTGATCCGTCTTCAGGAAAACTCCCAGGCCGTCTCCGCCAACCAATGATTTTTGATTATATGTCAGGTCGATTTTTTTCTCCCCCACCGACAAGGAAAAAGCCCGGTCCGCGTTCAAAGAAAAATTATTTGACCGGTGCTCAGCGATATCCTTTTTCCAGGATTTTTTTCCGGGCAGCCGGAGCAAACCGGAAAAAAATTTTTGCTTTTCCTCGCAAACAAGCCCGGGAGGACTTTTGAATTTAAACTGCAGCAAACACCGTCCATTGTCCTTGCGGATAATTATCCCGGTCGGCATGCCCAGCGGTTCCCGTTCGAACAAAACCGCCGGACCATCCTCCGGCGCCTGCGCCCCCAGCAAAGCATGATCGTCTCTGTCCAGTTCGATAATCGCTCCCTCACTGTCCGACTGCTGCAGATTTCCGGTAGCGAAGGAATGCGCCCATTGTTCATACCGGGGATGCAAGAGCACTCCGGCCTTAAAATGGATATCGGCGATCGCTTCCGGCATTTCAAATCCGATCGACCAATAAACGGTTTCCCGGTCCAATTCTATCCGCCACCATTCTTTGATCCCGGGGATCCGCCGTTTGATCGTTACTTTTAAGCAATTACCATCCCGGACAATTTCTCTATCCAATTCCCGGGATTCATGCCACCGGCCCTGAAAATATACCCCGGTACAAAAGCCTTCATCCGCGGTCACGGCCGTTTGCTCATGGAATAAATTTATCCGGCGGGAATCGTACTCCAGCCGGACCCGTCCGTCGCCGACCGAACCCAAAACCGGCGTAAAACTCTTTCTTTCCGCAATATATGCGGTTTTGTCGGAAAGAGTCGGTAACATCGCCAACACCCCGGAAACCTGCCCCGAACCGACGGCCGTACAAAGCAAAACGCGTTCCTCCCGGTCAAAGCGGGCATTACGCAATTCCACCACCACTTCGGCCTCGGTAGTCAGAACTATTGCCGGCAGCGCATGGTCATCCACGCTTAGTCCGATAAACCCCGGTTTTTGCCCGGATCGATACACCTGTTCGGCATATTCCGAGGCCGGAGCAAAACCTTTTTCCTGTTCTTCGTCGAAATAATTACGATATTTTTCCGTAACCGCGATCCGCGGCCCTATCGCCTCAATAACCGTTGTATTATCGCCGTTAACCCGGATATCCCAGGACAATGCATTCGGCCGAAGCGATAATACCAGCACGGCGTTAAGACGCATATCACTGAATACCGACTCTATCCGCAAACTGGTATCATTTTCTTTATTGAGACGCCATTGCCCGTCGAACACATTAAACGTTTTCCCGAGAACGGAAAATTCAAACCTAAGATTATTGTGTTTCGTTAATACCACCCCATCGTATAATACCTGCAAACCGTCACGATACCGCCGCACTGAGAGCGGGCCCAGCTCGATCATGTGTGCGGCGTTACGTTCCCGGATAAACTCTTCAAACGCGGGGTAATCGACAAGTTCCAGCACCGCCGCGCACTGCACCGGCGCATCCGTATCCCGGCACGAGGAATCCGCCCCCGGGAATTTCATATGCATCTGGATCACTTTCGCGTCCAATTCACGATCGGTAACCTGGATTAGTCCAAACCCCGTATAATCGCCGGGATTGAAATCAGCCAGGACCGCCGGCAGATCGTCGTCCGCGCACAGCGCCATCGGCGCGTTCCGCTCGTCGCTGCGAAAAACATCCGTCCATTGCTGCTGCATAGCCGCAGGAACAGCGATATCTTCAAGCGCTTCTCCGTTGAAAAAACGGTTATAGTGTTCACTCAGCATAAACCCGAATCCGGCTTTTTTGCCGGCCAATGATTGATCCCCGGAGATACGCACGTTCCAACAAATCCGGCGTTCGGTCTCCACCCGGCATTCGATGGTAATTGCGGCATTATATTTGCCGAAGCGCCCTTCCGCTTTCCAAAAACCATTACCGCTCTCAACGATACTCCACTGGGCTTGCCAGGACATCAGCCAGGCATCCGGCAATTCCAGCCCGGCATAACCGCCGAAATTTTTGGTCAAAGATTTCCCGTCCCACAGCAAAATTATTTTTCCGGCATTAAAAATGACGCTCAGTCGCCCGTTATCTATGGTGGCGATGGCGCGTTTATCTCCCACGGCTTTGATATAACGCGTAATCACTTTATGCATCGAACCGCTCTTGATAACCCCCCCGGCTTTGAGCAGAATACCCCGCTCGCATATCCGGCTGATCGAATCCAGGTCATGCGAAACAACGATGATGGTTTTGCCTTTGCCTTTAAGTTCGGTTATTTTCCCCAGGCATTTGCGCTGAAATTCTTCGTCGCCGACCGCCAGGCTGTCATCGATAAGAAAGATATCCGGATCGCTATGCACGGCGACGGAAAGCCCCAGACGGACCAGCATGCCCTGAGAATAGGTTTTGACCGCGCTCTCAAGATAGTCCCGCAATCCGGAAAATTCGACAATGCGTTCGAAACCGGCCTCGATATCGCCTTTATCCATTCCGTAGAGAAAACCGTCCAGGTAAATATTCTCGCGTCCGGTAAGTTCCGGATGCAGCCCGGCGCCCACATCCAGGAGCCCGGCAACCGAACCGCTCACCCGCACCGTTCCCCGGGTCGGCACGGTAATGCCGCTGATGACCCGTAACAGCGTTGTCTTGCCGGAAGCGTTCTCGCCGATAATGCCGACCGTTTCTCCTTTGGCCACGGACAAATCGACATCGTGCAGCGCCCACACTTCACGCCGCGGCCGCGGCGGTTTGGCGCGGGAGACAATAAGCCCGCTCAACGACCGGGCCATTCCGGCCATATCGTATTTCTTACCGATACCCTTGAGGTCAATAACCGTTTCCGGCATAATCAGGTCACATCCGCAAAATGTTTTTTAGCGCGGGAGAAAACGACGATACCCACCCCGCAAATTACGATACTTACCGCCAGCCCGGCCCAGAATTCCCCGGCCGCCGGCATCTTCCGGTACAGCAAAATATCCCGGTACATCGACACGAACAACGTTAACGGATTCGCATATAACCACGGCCGCAATACCTCCGGCACCATCGAAACCGGATAAAAAATCGGCGTCGCGTAAAACCAGGCCAACAGCAATAGTTCGACCGCGTAACGAACATCGCGAAACAGGGTATGCCCGGCACAAACGATGAGACTCATCCCCAGAATAAACAACGTTTCCATCCCCACTACCGCCGGCAGTAACAGCCACTCGATCGCCGGATAAATATGGAAATAAACCAGGAAGAGAAAAAGGACCGCCAGGGATATCAGGAAATTGAACAATTGCGCCGCGACCACCGCCAGCGGAATGACCTCGTAAGGAAAATACGCTTTTTTTATCAGGCTGGCATTATCGACGATCGCCGTCGTGGCGTTTTGCACGGAAAAACTGAAAAAGAACCACGGTAAAAGCGCGCTCAACAAGAAAGCCGGAAAGGCCTCGATCCCCATGTTGATAACATAGGTAAACACGATCGATAACACCAGCATCAATAATAACGGATGCAATAGTGACCACAACCAGCCCAAGGCCGCGGACTTATACCGTACTTTAACTTCCTTGGCCGCCAATGCCGAGATCAGCCCGCGGTAACGATAGAGTTGTTTGCAATAAGCGTAGATCATGTTTTCCTAATGTACTCGCTCACTATTTTACCGTCCAACAACACATCCTCCATGGACATATATTTCCAGCGGCCGAACCGTCCGGCCGTGAGCATGCCGCTGCGTGCCAAAAAAGTGTTGATCGTCGCCAGACTCTCCCGATAGGCATGATCATAGACAACATACCCGTAACGGATATCATGAACATGGCGCGTCAGCACTTTATCATCCGGCCGCAGGATCCCGGCAGTGATTAAATCCCGCCGAATCGTTTTCTCGGCGGTTTTCCGGTTAAACCTGTGCCGCGGAGAGTAGGAAACTTCGGCATATAAAGAACTGGCCCCACCCGGCGCCGCCGTCGTAGAAAAATTCATCGGAAA
>JAQULA010000126.1 GCA_028718845.1 Candidatus Omnitrophota bacterium | reverse complement strand
TCGGATATCGAGCTGGCCATGGAATCGATCCGCAACGGTGCGCATGATTACATGACCAAGCCGTTCGATCCCGCGGATGTTACGGTATTACTGCGAAAGATCGTCGAAAAACAGCGCCTGCAATCGGACAACATTCAGTTGTTCGATACCATTAAAGTGCTGGCATTGGCCCTGGATGCGCGCGACCATTATACCCACGGCCATTCGCAACAGGTGACCGATTATTCGGTAGCGATTGCCCGGGAAATGGGCCTGAGCGCCGAAGATATCGACCGGATCCGCGACGCCGGGATCCTGCATGATATCGGGAAAATCGGCATTCCGGACGCGATACTTTTAAAACCCGGCCGGTTGACCGCCGAAGAATATGCCTGTATCAAAAAACATCCGGAGATCGGCAAGACCATCCTTGAGCCGGTGGCCTGTTTGGCCGATAAGATCCCGCTTATTTATCATCACCACGAACGTGTCGACGGCAAAGGCTACCCGGTAGGGCTGGAGGGGGATGCTATTCCTTTGGGGGCGCGTATCCTCGCGGTGGCCGACGCCTATCAGGCAATGACTTCGGACCGTCCTTATCGGCTGGCTTTACCTATACAGACGGCGATGGCGGAACTGGAGATAAATAAAGGGAAACAGTTTGACGAAAAAATTGTCGATGTGTTTATCCGGGTACTGAAACGGATGGGGATGGATCATAACGCGGGATAAACTAACGGCGGGGGAGGGCGTATGGAAATAGATTTGATCGAAGTGTTGAAATCCATGGTACAGCAGGGGGCCTCCGACGCGCATTTTAAGGTGGGACGCGCTCCGATGTTCCGGGTCAAGAAAGAATTGACTAATTCCTCGTTTCCGGTGTTATCGAATCATGATATCGAAAAAATCGCCTATTTCATGATGAAGGAACGCCACCGCAAGGAGTTTGAGAAAAAAAACGAGATCGATTTTTCTTATCAATTGCCGGAGGCCGGCCGGTTTAGGGTCAATGTTTTTCGTCAGCGCGGCGATGTCGGTATCGTCATGCGGGTCGTAAAAAACCGGATCCCGAGTTTTGAAGATTTACTTCTGCCTCCGGTGTTTGAAAAAATCGCCCAGTTCGAACGCGGCATTGTCCTGATAACCGGCGCCAGTTCTCAGGGAAAATCAACCACTCTTGCGGCGATGATCGACTATATTAACCGGAACCGGAAAGCGCATATCATGACCATCGAGGACCCGATCGAGTATGTGCATGAAGACAAACAGTCGATCATCAACCAGCGGGAGGTGGGGCTGGACACGGAATCGTTCGATGTGGCGCTGCGTTACGTTATCCGTCAGGACCCGGATATCATTCTTATCGGTGAAATGCGCGACGCGGAATCGTTTCAAACCGCGTTGTCGGCTTCCGAGACCGGGCATCTGGTATTCAGCACCCTGCATGCTTCCGATACGTCGCAGGTCGTCGACCGGATCCTTGATTTTTTCCCGCCTTCGCAGCACGCGATGGTACGGATGCAGCTTTCCTTTAATCTGAGGGCGGTTGCCTGTCAGCGGCTTATGCCGCGCTTGGACGGAGCCGGAGTGGTCCCGGCGGTCGAGGTGATGATTGTGAATCCTACGGTGGAGAAACTGATCCGGGAAAACCGGACCGAACGCTTGGGGAATACCCTGCAAAGCTTTTCCGAACAGGGAATGCTGACCTTCAATCAATCGCTGGTGAATCATGTGCGGGCCAATTTGATTTCAATGGAAACTGCCCTGGCCAACTCCAGCAATCCGGAGGCCTTGAAAATGAATATCAAGGGCATATACTTGGATGAGGATCGCAGGATTTTAGGTGAGTAAATACACATCGGTTTTTGCAGCGGCGGAAGTTAACACGGTTTGTCTTAAGAAAAACGCCCGTTATAATGTCGCGCTTATCTATCCGAACACCTACTCCCTGGGAATGAGCAATCTCGGGGTGCATGCCGTTTATGGACTGTTGAATGATCGTCAGGATACCCTTTGCGAGCGTTTTTTTGTCGATCCGGCCTGCCGGGAGATGCTTTCGATCGAATCCAACCGCCCGCTGAAATCATTCGATATCCTCGCTTTTTCCATTTCTTATGAATTGGATTTTTTGAATTTTTTCGCGGTCCTGCGTTCCCTGGGATTATCGGCGCCCCGGGAACAGCGGCCGGTGATGCCGTTAATTATTGTCGGCGGAGCGGTAAATGCGTTTAATGTCGCTCCGCTTTCCCGGTTTTCCGATGCGATATTTTCCGGGGAGGCTGAAGAATCGCTGCCGGTATTTATGGACGCGCTTGCCGATTCCGGGAGAATTTCGGCCTACGCGGCAAAAGAACGGTTTTTGCGTTCCGTCGCCGGGGAAAAGGGGATTTTCGTCCCCGGGTTTTCGGCCCCGGAACAAGCCGCTCCGCGGTTCTGCGCCGAAATAGACGCGTTCGCGACCGGTTCGAAAATTATCACCCCGCGGACCGAGTTTTCCAATATGTTCCTGATCGAAGTTTCCCGCGGCTGTCCCTGGCATTGCCGCTTTTGCGTTACCGGCGCGGTATGCGGTTCATTTCGTCCGAGGAAACTGGAAACCCTGGTCCCGTTGATCGAACAAGGCTTGCGTTATACGTCCAAGATCGGGCTGGTCGGGGCGGCGGTGTCGGATTATCCGCAGATCGATGAATTGGCATCATTACTGCGGGAAAGAAAAGCCCGGATTTCGGTGTCCAGTTTGCGGGTGGAGACAACGCGGGAATCGCTGCTGAGCGCGCTGGCGGACAGCGGACAGCGCACGATCACTTTTGCTCCGGAAGCCGGTTCGGAGCGGCTGCGCCGTTCACTCAATAAAAATATTTCCGATGATCAGCTCCTGGATAAGGTCGCTTTGGCAAAGCATTGCGGGATCGAGAAGATAAAACTTTATTTTATGGTCGGCCTTCCCGGCGAAGAGGAGTCCGATATAACCGCGATTGCCGCTTTGGCCAAACGGGTGCGCAAGATCTTGCCGGTAAGGCTCAACGTGGGCATTTTCGTTCCCAAACCGAAAACTCCTTTTGCGCGGGAAAAATTCGCCGACAAACCGGTTTTGTCCCGGCGTTTAACCGCGTTGAAGCGGCAATTAAGGTCGGAAAAGAACATATCCGTGCAGACCTCCGGGATTTTAGAGGCCGCAAAAGAAGCTTTATTCGCTTCGGCCGATGAAAATTTTTTTAACGGTATCTATAAGTTCTAAAGCCGCTGTCTCCGGGGGCGTCCCGGGTCGCCGTGCCGGATCCCCGGTTTATCGGGTTTCCCCGGATTGGGAAAATACTTGAATTGACAATTCGGGAAAAAGCGTGGTATGATTATGGTGTCAATATAACATATTTTGAAATATGGTAGTTAGGGGGAAAAGATCATGAATAATCGTCTGATCCTGTTTTTGGCCCTGATAAGCCTGGTGTTTTTGATCGTACTTAATTTCGTTAATAATAAATTTTATCGTCAGCAGGCCTTGGATATGCAGAAGGAAAAGGCCATGATTTTGGTGTCGACGATCGCCAAATCGCTGGATTTGCCGATGAACGACGGTGAAATGGCCACGGTACAGGAAATGCTCCAGGCGGTGGGCCAGTTGCCGCATTTTAAACGTATTCATCTTACCGACGAAACCGGGCTTATCCGCTATAGTTCCAATCCCTGGCAGATCAATACCGTGACCGGGTCGGATGTTATCAAACAGGCGATCCGGGAAAAAAAAGTGTCCGAAGGGTTTGAATACCGCGACAAAGATTATATTTTTACCCTGGCGATGCCGATCCTGAATGAACATCGCTGTTATTCCTGCCATGATGACAAAAAAGCTCTTTTGGGTATATTGCGGGTGGGCATCGACTGGACTCCGATCCAGGCGACACTGTCCGGACTGCTCTGGCGCGATGTGATTGTTTCGGTGTATTTTTTTATCACGATTGTGATATTGTCGTTTTTGTTCCAGCGTCTCTACAGCAACGCGCAAAAGTCGTATCTGCATCTGAAACAAGCCCAGGAACAATTGATTAAAGCGGAAAAGATGGCGGCGATCGGGCAGATGGCCGCGGCCATCAGCCATGATTTGCGTAATCCGTTGACCGGGATAAAAATGGCAACCTACTATCTGGCAAGCAAGCTCAACAATGCCCAGCCGGAGATCACCAATATTTTAAAGGATATTGAATTGGAGATCGATTATGCCAGCAATGTGGTAACGAATATCCTGACTTATTCACGGCCGACGGAATTGATCTACACCCGTGCGGATATTCATAAGCTGATTGAAGATTCCCTTCATTTTGTTGCGCTTCAGAATAAAGACGATAATGTTAAAGTCGTAACCGAGTTTGACCCGGCGGTTCCGGAAGTCCTGATCGATGCCAAGCAGGTAAAGCAGGTCATTATAAACCTGTTCGCGAACGCGATGCAGGCCATGGCCCAATCCGGGGGGACTTTGACCATTCGTACCCGGCTGCAGGATAAAACGGTGGTTATAATCATTTCCGATACCGGGGTGGGTGTCGAGCGGAAGAACCTCGACCGTATTTTTGCTCCTTTTTTTACGACCAAAGCGCGCGGAGTGGGGTTGGGGCTGGCGATTGTGCATAATATTATCCGCAAACATGACGGTTCCATCGATGTCAGCAGTATCGTCGGTACCGGGACGTCGTTTACGGTCAGGCTGCCGATTCGCAGCGACGTCAGCGAGGTAAAAGATGTCCGGAATATCAAAGAAATAGGGTGAAACTATGCCGCGTGAAAAAATCAGTGAAATAGTCAAAGAAGCCGAAAATCTGCATTCCCTGATCGAAAAACTGCTCAAATGCGTGAGCGGGCTCAGCGGCGGGCAATGCAGCGATCTGATGGGAGAGATCGGGAAAAAATTAGAACAATTTAAAATTGCGGAGACATCTTTGTCTCAGCGTGCGATCCATTCCGAACGCCTGGCGGTGATGGGCCAGATGGCCGCGGCAATCAGCCATGAATTACGCAATCCCTTAAGCGGGATAAAGGTGGCGGCGGAATACCTTATGCGTAAGCTTAAAGACCAGCCGGATGCGATGGATGTGGTCATGAATATCCATAACGAAGTTATTTTCGCCGATACGATCATTACCAATATTCTCGAACACGCCCGTATCGGAAAGCCGCATTGTGAAAAAGCCAGCATCAAAAAACTGATCGAAGAAGCCGTTCTGACCATTCAGCAGCAGGGTTTGTTCAACACGATTGAAATTAAACGCGAGATATCCGATGCGCTGCCGCTGCTGGAACTGGACGTTATGCAGATTCGCCAGGTATTGATGAATTTATTTATTAATTCCGCGGAAGCGATGCTCGGAAAAGGCTCCGGGGGAGTCCTCCGTATCGAGGCGGTATGCGATACCGACCAGGTCACCGTGCGCGTCAGCGATACCGGCAGCGGCATAGAGAAAAGCCATCTGGAAAAGATCTGCGAGCCGTTTTTTTCCACCAAGGTTCGCGGTATCGGCCTGGGGTTGGCCATTGCTAAAGAGATAATCGAAAATCATAACGGTACTTTGACGATTGAAAGCCGGGTGGGAAAAGGAACGACAGTGATCCTTCGGTTTCCGATCCCCTCAGCGGAATAACGAAATAAAACCCCGTTGTCGAGGGAAGCATAATGAAAGAGACGAACGCT
>JAQULA010000125.1 GCA_028718845.1 Candidatus Omnitrophota bacterium | reverse complement strand
TCGGTTATTGAAGATATTTTCATCACTTTCCAATTCCAATTCAATGTGTAAAACTAAAATTTCCACCGCCGGAGCGGCCGGACCTAATGCCTGCCGCAGCCGCGGTTCGTCTTTGGCCGTGGTAACGATCACTTCAATGCCCTGCTCCCGGCATTGACCGAATACCCCGCTCAGCTCGACGGGGCGAAAACAATGATGGTCCTCGAAATAATAGCGCAATACGATATGCGCCCCCAAAGCAAACACCGTTTCCTCAAAACCGCGCGGATCGGCGATCGCGCACAGCAAGGCCGTTTTCTTTCCGATCAGTTTATCCAGTTTTTCGCGGCCGCCGCTTAAAAAGCGGGAAAAAAACCGCGGCACATGTTTGCTTTGGCAAAAGATTATTTTTTTATTATACCCCAGGACGGTCGTTTTGATAACCGGAATATTTTCCGGCGCGGTATCACTGTGGGTCAACACAACGATATCCGCGTTACTCAGGTACATCAGAGGCAGCCGCATCGTTCCGGCCGGGAGAACCCGTCCGTTTCCAAACGGATTGCGGCAATCGATACAAACGATTTCAAGCTGTTTGGCAATCGCCAGATTCTGCAAGCCATCGTCCAAAACCACACAGTCGCAATGGTGATCGGCAAACGCCGCGGCTGCCGCGGCGTTCCGGTCCGGATTGATCAGCACCGGAACATCCGGAAACATCGTCTTGAGCATCTCCGGTTCATCCGCGCAGTATCCTTGAGCACGGGAACCGCCTTTATACCCGCGGCTGATAACCGCCGGACGACGCTGCTGCGCGATCAGCCGGCCGATAATAAGCTGCACCAGGGGAGTTTTTCCGGTACCGCCGACGGTAATATTACCCACGCTGATAACCTTAAGCGGCTGAACCCGCGCCCGGAGGATTCCGCACCGGTACAACCGGAACCGCAGGCTTAACACCCACCGGTAGACGCAGGCCAGTCCGGACACCCCGACCCACACGGTCCGGTTCAGCAGGTTTTTATTTCGGCCGTTCGCCAGCTGTAATAAATAGGTTTTTATTTTTTCTTTAAATGATTGAGCCATTCCTGAATTTTACTTTCGTAGCCCAGGGCTGTCGGATGATAATAGGTTTTTTGTATCGGCGCGTACATTTGAGGCACATAATGCTCATCGCCCTCATGCGCGTACTTATAATCCCGTCCGCGATCCAGTTGCTTGGCTCCGGAGTAGGAAGCGTCTTTTAAATGCTGCGGCACTTCCTGCGCCGTTTCTTTTTGGACGTCTTCCATGGCCGCTTCTATCCCGGCGTAAGCGGCGTTGCTTTTCGGCGCGCAGGCAACGTACACGGCGGCCTGCGCCAAAGGTATACGCGCTTCCGGCATGCCGACAAATTCAGCCACCTGAAAAGCGGCATTGGCCAAAATCAATGCCTGGGGGTCGGCGTTGCCCACATCCTCGGCGGCGCAGATCACGATCCGGCGGGCGATAAACCGCGGGTCTTCGCCGGCATAGAGCATTTTAGCCAGCCAATACAATGCCGCGTCCGGGTCGGTTCCCCGCATACTCTTAATAAAAGCGGAAATCGTATCATAATGGTCGTCCCCGTCACGGTCATAACGCACAATCTTTTTCTGGATCGATTCCTGGGAAACCTCCTCGGTAAAATGGATCCGGTTATCCGGTCCGGGAGGCGTGCTCAGGATTCCCACTTCCAGGGCGTTAAGACAGCGCCGGGCGTCACCGTCGCTTGAGCGGCAGAGATGGCGCAATGCTTCATCGTCGGCATCGATCGGCAGTGCGCCCAATCCCCGGACCTTATCCGTCAAAGCCGCGCGCAGGATTGATAACAGGTCTTCCGAAGTGTGCGGCTTTAATTCAAATACCTGGGAACGGGAAAGCAACGCCGGGATCACATAAAAAAAAGGATTGTGCGTGGTCGCGCCGATGAGGATGATCGTACCCAGCTCCATGTCGTTGATCAATACATCCTGCTGGGATTTGTTAAACCGGTGGATTTCGTCGACAAAAAGGATCGTGCGTTTACCGGTGGCTTGTTTGCGCTTCTGTGCCGCCTGCAGTTCCGCCTTTACTTCTTTTACTCCGGAGGAAGCGGCATGCATGGACACGAATACCGAACGGGTTAACCGGCTGATTACCGAAGCCAGGGCGCTTTTCCCGGTACCGGAAGGACCGTACAGGATCAATGAACCAAGACGGTCGGAATCGATAAGTCGGCGCAGCAGTTTGCCCTGGCCCAGGATGTGTTTCTGCCCGACAAACTCGTCCAAAGATGCCGGACGCATACGCAACGCTAAAGGAACCGCTCCCTCCTCCGAAGAGGAAAGTTCCGTTTTATCGTTAAAAAAATCGTTTTCAGAATCCATTATTCCCCCGACTCGCAGCTTCCCCCTAAAAACAGCCGGCAGTTCATCGTAACTATTTGATACGACTACGATTCCTATAATAGTTCCGGCAGGCAGTAACCTTATACTCGGTAGCAGTTTAATATGATAACACAGGCGGAGGCCTTTATCAATTTAAATTTCATAACCTTTTTTGCCGCAAAGAGTTATTTTATGGGCAAAAAAAATCCCCGCGCTTTGCCGTACGCATAAGGTGACTATGAACCCGATTTCTCAGGTGGGTACCCGCTCAACAAGCCCGCAGGCATGCTGAAGTCAAGTTCCCTAATTCATAGTTAATGGTTCAAAAAAATCACCAAATGCCTACGCACATGGCAGGGAAATTTTCTATTCTTACTTTATCACAAAACAGACCGCGCATCAATATAAAAATATTTTGCCGCGCCGGTCCATTAATCCATCTGTTCGACCAGATAATTCTGGATACTCAGCTGAACGATCTGCTCCTGCTGGGTTTCAATCCAATCGATATGCATTTCTTCATCCTTTAAGATCGATTCCAGCAATTCGCAGGTGCCGTTATCGCCGATTTTTCTGGCCAGCTCGATGCCGTTGTTATACGAAGCAATCGCTCCTTTTTCGGCGCCATGATCGCTGGCAAACTGTTTTTTCACTTCCGCGCCGATAACGATTTTTTTCAGGCTGTCGACGACCGGAATCCCCTCGAGAAAAAGAATGCGCCCGATCAGTTTTTCCGCGTGTTTCATTTCGTCGATCGCTCTTTTTTCAACGGCCTTATGGAGTTTCTCATATCCCCAGTTGTCGCACATTTCCGAATGGACCATATACTGGCTTATCGCGGTTAATTCATCCGACAGCAAATCATTCAGTTTTTCGATGATTTTTTTGTCTCCCTGCATAATGCACCATCCTTTCCCTGATTGTGAATCTCACCGTATTCATTATAGAGCAGTTATATTCACAAGTCCAGCAATTACGTCAACGCATCAATCGCGCGGCAGCAATATATCTTTTGCAATCTTAACGACTACTTTTTTCACCGATTCCGGAGCATCACCGGCTATCAGCGACGGCATATGCGCATCCTGGGGGAAAAACACCACAAATATCCCGGGAGTTACAATCAAGCGGCCGGGCCCGGGCGTTCGGCGGATGAAAAATTCGGCGTCTTTCGACGGGTCATACGGAATTTTCGTCACAACCTGTTCATGGGGAAACCATTCCATGGCCTCTTGTCCGTCCAAAACCGCCTGGATATCCACATACGCACGGTGCGCTTCCAGTCCGGCCTGTTCCGGAGTCCGGGTCTCATACGTGTCAACCCGGGCAAAGATCGACTTCCCCTGAATCGGATACTCCCCATCTTCAACTTCGGGAGAAAGGGATTCCAAAAATTGAAACGCCTTGTTCCATGCCGTACCGTAACGATACGCCTTCCAATTTTCAATTGTATCAACAATCATATTCAACTCTTATTTAATATTATGAAACTGTCCACAGTCCATGGTCCACTGACCACGGCAGTCACAAATTCAGAAAGCTACCGCTTTTGATTCCGCATTTTAGTTGCCTTGCTCATTTTCTCTCATCTTTGGTATTCGTTTTACCATGGTCCGTGGTCTGTGGTCCGTGTACTATCTCTAAGTTATCTTATAATCGAAATCCCCAGCCGCACCGCCTCGGTACGCTCTTTATAATGCAAAAGGCTTTCACCGAGTACATTAGCATACTGGGCATGAAAATAGATATTAAGCGAGTCCTGCAGATACCGGCCGATCGGATAGGTCATATCAACCCAAACGGAATTTCCTTCGCGCGCCGGCCGGAAATGCGACTCCAAAACCATCCGGTCATACCGGCCCATTTTAAGTTCCAATTCAAAATTCCCCCGGTAGTCGTCGATATCGGGATTGGTTAACCCGTCATTGGCTACGTAGGTCCAAAACTTTGGGGCAATCTCTATCCCCAGGAATTTCTGATCGTTGAACAAAATAATGATCGGTTTGCAATAGACAATATTGGTGCTGCGCGATTCCACTTCGGCGCGGCCGTTGGATTCATGCTGAATACCCGTCTGCAGGAAAAGATTATTGATTTTTTCATTACCGTCATACAAGTTGGGCGAAATATAAAAAAATTCCGGTTTATATGACGTGTCCTCAAACGGCCAGGACGCCGATGCCAGGTTCCAAAATGAGGTCTGGGTATACCCGAAATGAATCCCTTCCATCCAGGGGTGATCCTGGACAAAAGGAGACTTATGATTGAAAATTTTATATTTAAAACTGATTTGAAACTTTGTTTCCGCCGGATCGGCGCCCATTAAAAAATATACCGGCTCATAAGCGGATAAGTTTTCCAGATAAGGCTGATATTGATTGAACAATGATTCCAATGACCGCCCCTCGGCCGAAACCGACGGCGACGGGGCAGTTTCTTCGCCAGAAACGGCCGGCATATGACCGGAAAGAAAAAACCAGATCAAACCGCACAGAACCAGCCGCCATTTCATCGACGACATCGTAATATAACCGGAAATGTTTTTCATAACGGTAGATTATAGCATAAAAACCAGGACAACCAAACGGAAAGTGTCAATCACCACTGAACATCAAAAAATCATTATTCAGCCAGGCTGACGACCGATTCACTTTTGCGGTAAACGGTCCCCATCAGCATGGCAATGAGCTCTTTCGCCTCGTCCCGGACTTCCATTACATAGGTAGCCAGTTTCGGCCCCCGGGAAACCTCGTTCGCCTCGGCAAACAGGGTTTTACCCTGTGCCGACTTCAGATAAGACACGCTGACATTGATGCCCAGAGCGACGTTTCCCTGCGAATTTGAAGCCATGGCAAGCACCAGGTCGGCCAGGCTGAAGATCACTCCGCCGTGGACCACGTTCGCCGCGTTAAGGTGCCGGTCCTCGACACAAAGTTTGGCCTTGGCCTTGCCCGGTGAAACCTCCAGCAATTCAATGCCGATATCCCGGGCAAACCGGTCGTGCTCAAAAAACTTCCGCATCAATTCCATTTTTTCCATACAAAATTAGGTTTGAAGTTTGGTTAGTTTTTGCGTCCTTCGTCCCTCGTCCTAGTGACCGCCGTATTATGGCGGGAACGAACTTCCCTCTTCACTCGGTTATGGGGGACTATCGCAAGAACGTTATCGCAGCCGCGCCGCCAAACGGGTGATCAACGCTTGCTGTACTTTTGCGTGCACGCCGTTAACCTGATCTTCGGTTAAAGTGGATTCCCGGCTGAGATATTCTATGGAATAAGCTAAACTCTTGCAGTCACCCGGGACCTGGTCTCCGGTAT
>JAQULA010000124.1 GCA_028718845.1 Candidatus Omnitrophota bacterium | reverse complement strand
GGACAGGTTCTGTAAATTAACATGCGCCATATCCAAAGCCACCGCAATCCGCTTTTGCACCGGAGGATGGGTGGAAAAAAGATCGGAAAAAATACCCTCGGATTCATCCAACGCCCGGTAAACCGGGTTTACGATAAAAATACCCGAAAGGTATTCACTGTTTAAATACGCACCGCGCCAGCCGCGGGAAATGATCTGCAGCGCTTCCGCCAATGCCAGCGGATTACGGGTAAGCCGGAAAGAAATCGCGTCCGCCCGGTATTCCCGCTGCCGGGAAAGAAACAGATTCAACAACATGCTCATGCCCTTGGTTATGGCCAGGATCGCGTACACCAAAATCAGGAACAGGACCATTCCCCCGCTACTGCGGGATCGAAAACGCATCCGGTTATTCGAACCCAGAGTCTTGCCGATGCCGTCCATCAACAAGGAATACACCCCGAATAACGCCGCGGTAACCGTCGTCATCTTGCTGTCGCCGCTGACAATATGCCCGAACTCATGCCCGACCACCGCTTCCAGCTGTTCCCGCCGCAATTTAGCCAGCAATCCTTCGGTTACTCCGATAACCCCGCGGCCGGAAAAATCGCTTAAAGCAAACGCGTTAAGCGCGCTGACCGGGATTACCCACGGCTCCACTTTTCTGCCCCCGCAGGCCACCGATGCTTCTTCAATTACATTCATAAACATCCGGTGCAAGGTATCTTTTTCATCGGCCGGCTTGGCCCCGATACCGGAAAGCGAACGGTTCACCATTCCATCAACCGAAAAATGCCAATGCAAAGCGCCGGCAACCGCAGCAATGATAAAAGCGATCAGCGTTTGTTTAAAGTCCGGCAAAATACTTAAGGAGTCAACGGTGCGAAGCATAAAGGTGAGTTTAAACGGAATGATCAATAGCCAGGCAACAAAAAAATAGAACAGGATAAGCACGCTAAAAAGCCCCCAGACAAAACGGGTCTTCTGCTCCTCGATCTCAACAAATGAAAAACTCATCGTCGATTATGCTTTCTTCATCGCGATTATCCGCCGCAAAACATGGCGGATAATCTTCGCGCTTCAATCCCCGGCTTACCGGTCCCTCCGGATACGGACGGGAAAACCGGAGATTTCCGGCATTCGATTAAAATTTTACCTGCGGAGCCTGGCGCTGGGCAGCATCTTCTACTTCAAAAAATTCTTCCTTGTTAAATTGAAACATCCCGGCAATAACAGCGTCCGGGAACTGTTCGATTTTGGTATTATACCGCATTACTTCATCGTTATAATACTGCCGG
Organism: Candidatus Omnitrophota bacterium; assembly: GCA_028718845.1. Lineage (GTDB taxonomy): Bacteria > Omnitrophota > Gorgyraeia > B26-G9 > B26-G9 > JAQULA01. Next base: position 4,425 of record JAQULA010000124.1, on the reverse strand, counting down.
GCAAACGCGATCTTGTTTTCCGTAGAGGTGACTTCTTCCTGAAGTTGCAGCATATTCTGATTCGCCTTTAAATCCGGATAACGTTCCGACAATGCGAACATCGAACGCAGGGTTTGACTCAAAAAATTTTCGGCCTTGGCCTTTTCCGCGACGCTGCCGCTGCCGGAGACGGTAATCGCCTGCTGCCGGGCCTGGATCACTTTTTCCAGGGTTTCCCGCTCGTGCTTCATATATCCTTTGGCCACTTCCACCAGATTGGGGATCAAATCATAGCGACGCTTTAGCTGTACGTCGATCTGGGACCATCCGTTTTTAACTCTATTTCGCAAACTGACCAGACCGTTATATAACCCGATACCGGACAAAAACAGTATTCCCGTCAAAACCAGAAGCCCCCCCAGAACTATTCCCATGCTCATCGCTCCTTTCCATAACAAATACTTCGTTCCAAACTATATTCATTCTTAAAAAAAGTCCGAACAATTATTACTATACCGCAACACATCATTTCTGTAAAGTATCATAAGATTACATGAAGCGGGAATCGGATGCGGCACACCGTGTCGGTAAAAATAATCTATCGGCTTAACGCCGGGTCAGGATGTTCAAAGCCTGGAGATACTTCTCACGCGTCTTGTCGACAATCCGGTCCGGCAGCACCGGTCCGGGCGGGGTTTTATTCCAATCCAGGGTCTCCAGATAATCCCGGACAAATTGCTTATCGAAACTCGCCTGCGGTTTCCCCGGTACATATTCGTCCTTCGGCCAAAAACGCGACGAATCCGGAGTAAGCGCTTCATCGATAAGAATAAGTTTATCGCCGAGTTTTCCGAATTCGAATTTCGTATCGGCAATAATTATTCCGCGTTCTTCGGCAAAAATGCTCGCTTTTTTATACAAAGCAATGCTTACTTCTTTTATACGCCGGGCAACTTCTGCTCCGATTTGCCGTTCAATATAGTCTTGGGTCACGTTAACATCATGCCCGACATCCGCTTTAGTCGAAGGAGTAAAAATTATTTCCGGAAGCTTATCCGATTCGCGCAAGCCTTTGGGTAAAGTGATACCGCAGATCGCCTGGGTCTTCTGGTATTCCTTCCATCCCGACCCGGAAAGGTAACCCCGGACAATACACTCCACCGGTAAAGGCCGGCTTTTGCGTACCAGCATCGAACGGCCTTTTAAAACTGTTTCGTAGGGTTTTAACATCGCCGGATAATCTTTCACATCGTCGCTGATAAAATGATTCTCAATAATATCCCGGGTAAAATCGAACCAGAAGCGGGAGATGGAGGTCAATACCTTTCCTTTATCGGGGATCCCGTTCGGCAAAATAACATCAAAGCATGAAATGCGGTCGGTAGACACAATTAATAAGCTATCGCCCAAATCATACACATCGCGTACTTTTCCCCGGCGGAATAAAGGGACCTCTTTAATATCCGTGTTGATAATAACCGGCGTACTCATGCGCCCCCCAACCGTTTTTTTAAGGCTTTATACTCCTGCCATAATTCATCCGGAAGATCTTCTCCGAATTCCCGGAAAAATTCCTTGATCCCTTTTAATTCTTCGCGCCATTCTTTCCGGGAGATACTGAAAACCTTCTCCATATTCTCTTTGGGCAAATGCAGGCCTCGCTTGTCGATTTCATTCACCTTCGGGATATATCCGATCGGCGTCTTAACCGCTCCGGCGGTATTGTTGCAGCGTTCCAAAATCCACTCCAACACCCGCAAATTGTCGCCGAATCCGGGCCAGAGAAATTTCCCGTTTTCATCGGTCCGAAACCAGTTTACATGAAAAATTTTCGGAGGATTGGTCATCTTCGCGCCCATACCCAGCCAATGGCTGAAATAATCCGCCATATTGTATCCGCAAAACGGGAGCATGGCCATAGGATCACGCCGGACCTCTCCGACTTTACCGACCTGTGCCGCAGTCCGCTCCGAAGCCATGGTCGCGCCGACGAACACTCCGTGCTGCCAGTTAAACGACTGATAAACCAACGGCGCCAGGTGCGCCCGCCGCCCGCCGAAAACAATCGCGGAAATCGGGACCCCGTGGTGCTGCTGCAACCGAAACGACGCCGTGGGACAATTTACGATCGGTGCCGTAAACCGGCTGTTCGGATGCGCGCCGAGGATCGGTTTGCCCTGTTCATCGGTCATTCCCGGCTGCCAGGGCCGCCCCTGCCAATCGGTGCCTTTAAGCGGAACCGGGCCATCCGCCCCTTCCCACCATACGGTTTTATCCGGTTTCAGCAACACATTAGTAAAAATGGTATTCTTCTTGATAGTTTTTACCATCATCGGATTACTTTTCATATTCGTGCCCGGAGCAACCCCGAAAAATCCCGCTTCCGGATTAATCGCCCATAATGAACCGTCGGTATCGATACGCATCCAGGCGATATCGTCGCCAACCGTCCAAATTCGATACCCCTTACGCTTCAGCCCGGAGGGCGGGATCAGCATTGCCAGGTTTGTCTTCCCGCAAGCGCTGGGAAATGCCGCGGCAATGTATTCGATATGGCCGTTCGGTTCTTCGATCCCCATAATCAACATATGCTCGGCCATCCAGCCTTCCTGCCGGGCCTGATGACTGGCAATACGCAGAGAAAGACACTTTTTCCCTAATAAAACATTCCCGCCGTAGCCGGAATTAACGCTCCAGATAGTATTATCTTCCGGGAAATGCAGGATAAGACGTTTCGTAATGTCCAACTCAGCCTTGGAATGGAGACATTTGGTGAATTCCGGTTTCTTTTTTAATTGATTAAGTACCGCGTCACCGGCCCTGGACATGATCAGCATATTAAGTACCACGTACCGGGAATCGGTCAACTCCACTCCGACTTTGCTGAATATCGAACCCACCGGCCCCATGGAAAAAGGAATAACATACATGGTCCGGCCTTTCATCGAACCCCGGAAATATTCACTTGCTTTTTCGTAAGCTTCCCGCGGGCTCATCCAGTTGTTATTCGGGCCGGCCTCTTCTTTTTTTCGGGTACAAACATAGGTAAGGTGTTCGGTACGCGCTACATCGTTAATTGCCGTGCGGTGCCAGAAACATCCCGGCAGTTTTTTGGGATGCAAAGCAACTATCTCTTCGGAAGCAACCGCTTCCCGCTCCAACCGTTTTTTTTGTTCCTCGGAACCGTTAATCCAAACGATTTCATCCGGCTGACAAAGTTCCGCACACGATTTTACCCAGGCTTTAAGTTCTTGTAATTTATCCGCCATAGCATGTCCCCATTCTTTCGTCTGTCACTATTTTCGTTTTATCGTTTTAACAGTGCTTTAGTATAACAAAATCAGACGACGCTTACAATGAATTTTATGGTTACGCCGGAGTTTTCCAAACCTATTGCAAAGGAATAATTCCTTCGCCATAAAGCCAGATGAAAAAAGCCCACAACAGCTTCCATACGGCAAATACCGCTATCAGACAGGTCAAATAATAATTTATGTTCTTCCACAACAAATCTTCACCGAATTTTTTCTTCCAATAGAAAGAATATAACCAGACACTCACGGAAAAAATCAGCGCCGCCGCCCATAACAGGAGATCTTCCTGCCGGATATAGTTGTATCGTTTTATCGATTCGTAAATGACTCCAAAAATCAATAAAATAGGAGCGGCAATAAGCGGAACGATTAAACGGCTCCAGACATAGTTTACGGCGAATTTGTCATCATCGGATTTGTTTTTCGAATCTTCATTCATTTTTATTTTAATTTTGAACATAAAAAACCATTTTTAAAAGAATTCATCCATTATCCAACGGGATTTCCCGGCAAAAATAATAATTTTACCACGGTATATTTTAACATCTTTGAATTTATCTTGTCGATATAAATAAACTTAAAATCCCCTTCGCGGGGTTCAATCCCGCACCCATAAAAAAAATCCCCCGGACAAAAATCCGGGGGATTTTTTTACTGGCGGGGTCGACGGGATTCGAACCCGCGACTTTCGGATCGACAATCCGACGTTCTAAACCAGCTGAACTACGACCCCAAAAAAATCAGTGTTAAGAAGTAAGTCTTAAGTTGCAAGAATTACTTTGACTTAACTTTTATCAAACTAATGAGCATTTTGATTACTTCCAGATTTCGAGTTTCGATATCACGGATCAAAGAAACGTTTTCTATAATTTTTGAATCTTTGATAAGTTGAACCCAATTATCTGTTTCAAATGCTGAACGTAAAGCTATATTTAAAAATCTGACAAATTCTTTATCTTTATAACCGCCGCTACCTTCTGCAATATTAGCGCTAATCGATGTTATCGCTGCTAAAAATTGTTTGCCGACAACTTCAAATTTTCTATCTAAATTCTCAACAATCCCAATCGCCTTTAACGCATTTTCATGCGCCTTACCCCAAACAATCAATCTTCTATAATTTGGGGTATTC
>JAQULA010000123.1 GCA_028718845.1 Candidatus Omnitrophota bacterium | reverse complement strand
TTCAAGGGAAACCGTTTGTCGGTGCCGCGGGAGGGTTATTGTCGAAAATAATTCAGGCCATGGGAATGCGGCGCGATGAGGTCTATATAACCAACGTGCTGCGGTGCCGGCCGCCGAATAATCGTAACCCCTTGCCGGAAGAAGTGGTTTGCTGTCGTCCGTATCTTCTGGAATTGATCGGGATCATAAAGCCGAAAGTTATTTGTACCCTGGGCAAATTCGCGGCGGGCGCTTTACTGGAGAGACTGGAACCGATTTCCCGGCTGCGCGGGGTTTTTCATGATTTTCAGGGGATTGCGTTAATGCCGACATTTCATCCGGCGTATCTTTTGCGCAATCCCGAAGATAAAAAACTGGTTTGGGATGACATAAAAAAAATCATGGAATATTTACGCAGCGATGAAACTGGAAAAACTAATTGACGAATTTCTCGATTATCTTTCTCTTGAACGGGGTCTTTCCGTCAATACGACCGCTGCTTATCGTAACGATTTGCTGAAGTTTTCCCGATTTGCCGCCGATAAAAAAATCAATGACATATTGCTTCCTTCCCGGGATGAATTTGTCGGGTTTATCTACGATTTGAAAGAGCAGAAATTAAAGCCGAATTCGATCGCGCGCAATATCGTGGCGTTGAAAGTGTTTTACCGTTATCTGGTCAGCCAGCGTTATGTCCCGGTTGATCCGACCGAACTTCTGGAATCGCCGCGCTTATGGAAATATTTGCCGGATATCCTCTCGGTCGCGGAAGTGGATTCGTTTCTGAAGGTGCTGCGCGGGACGTCGGCCAAAGATGCGCGCGACCGGGCCTGTTTTGAACTGATGTACGCTACCGGGATGCGCGTCTCCGAACTGGTCAACCTGACCCTGACCGACATCGATCTTAAGCTGGGCGTGATCCGCTGCCTGGGAAAAGGGCAGAAGGAGCGTATTATTCCCATGGGGCATTTGGCGCAGGACGCGTTGACTCATTATATCGGGGAAGCGCGGCCGCTGCTGTTGAAAGGGCGGAGCAGCCGGCACGTTTTTCTGTCTAAGAGCGGCAGCCGGATATCCCGGCAGATGATTTGGAAATTGATCCGGCACTATGCGTTGACGGCCAATATCAAGAAAAGTATTTCCCCGCATACGTTGCGGCACTCGTTTGCCACGCATCTGCTGGAACGCGGTGCGGACCTGCGCATCGTTCAGGAATTGCTGGGGCATAGTAATATCTCGACAACTCAGATTTATACTCATTTAAACAAGGACCGGCTGAAATCGATTCATCAAAAATTCCATCCGCGACCTTGACATTCGGGTGATTTTAAGGTTTAATTAAGTATCTACCGGGGCGTGATTGGAAACGCCCGGTGAAAGCGCGCCCCCTTAGCTTAACGGATAAAGCACAAGCCTCCGGAGCTTGGGATGGAAGTTCGATTCTTCCAGGGGGCACCACTTTAACCTGATCCGGCGGGATAATCTGCGGAACCGGACGAAGCAACCGGTTGCCACTGTCCCCCAAACGTCTCACGCAAATAGGCTGGTATGGATGTTATCGTTACGCACGGCAATGCTGATTTTGATGCTTTAGCCAGTCTGGTCGCGGCAAAGAAAATCTATCCCCACGCGCATGTCGTATTGCCTTCTCTGCAGGAACGCAGTGTCCGTGATTTTGTCGCGATGATCAAGGGAGCGGTGAGTCTCGAACCGGAACAGGATATCGATCTCAGCGCGCTGCGGCGGCTGATTATTGTCGATACGCGCAGTGTCCGGCGGATCGGAAGGGCGGCGGAAGCCGCGACGCGTCGAGGTGTAACGATTTTCTGCTATGACCACCATCCCCGGCAAAAAGGCGATGTCCGCGCTCAGCGGGATGTGTTCCGGCCTTACGGGGCCACGGTTACACTGCTTCTGGAGATCATCAAGCGCCGGAAAATCCCGATCAGTCCCCTGGAAGCGACGATTTTCGCGATGGGGATCTATGAAGATACCGGGTCGCTGACATTTCAGACCACCACTAAAAAGGACATTGATATGGTAAGCTTCCTGTTCGGTCAGGGGGCGAAACTTAGTGTGATTTCCTCATATCTGAGCCGGGAGATGAACAACAGTGAAATGCACCTGCTTTCATCGATGCTGGAGGCCACGAAAATCTATCGTATCGGCGGCATACCGGTAGCCATGTGCGCGGTGCCCGGTACCGACCCGGGGGTGGATGTGGCCTGGGTGACGCACAAATTGCTGGAGATTGAAAACGTCAATGTTATGGTCACCCTGGTGCAGCGCCGGGATAATATTCAGATAGTTGCCCGCAGTCGCCTGCCGGCGGTCAATATCGGAAAACTCATGCAGGGGCTGGGAGGGGGGGGGCATGCCAGTGCCGCCTCAGCCGCGGTGCGGAATGCCCGGTTGCCGGACCTGGAGCAGGTTGTGCTTGATTCCCTGCGCCGGAATATTAAAGCCACGCTTACGGCACGTTCGATTATGACCACGGCGGTAAAAACTTTACCGGCGGCGAAACCGGTAGCCGAGGCCCGGGAGCTACTGGAACAGCAGAGTATCGGGACCATTCCGGTGGTTGAAAATAATAAACTGATCGGTATGGTTTCCCGGCACGATCTTGATCATGCCTTACGCAGCGGCTATGGCCACTCACCGGTTAAAGGATATTTGCACTGCCCGGCAATTACGGCTACATTGCAAACTTCGATCCAGGAATTAGAGAAGATAATCATAGAAAACAATATCGGGGTCATTCCCGTTCTCAGCCGGGGTAAATTAGTCGGGGTCGTTTCCCGCACCGATGTGTTTAATGCGACGCACCATCATCTCCTGGGAGGCGGCGGTATCCCGAAGGGACCGTCTCCACAGCGTAAGCCGAAGAATTTGCGTAAATTGCTCAAAGACGTTTTGCGCGGCCGGATCTACCGCTTGTTAAAAACAATCAGCGCGCATGCCGAATCCCGGCAGGTCCGCGCCTATCTGGTGGGCGGATGTGTCCGCGATTTGCTGCTGGGCCGGAAAAATTTCGACTTGGATATCGTGGTGGAAACCAACGGCATTGAATATGCTCCGGACCTGGCCCGGGTGGTTAAGGGTACGGTTAGGCTGCACCGCCGGTTTAAAACCGCAAAAATAACTCTCGCCGACGGGCTGGTTATTGATGTCGCTACGGCGCGCACCGAATCCTATGAATATCCGGCGGCACTTCCGGTGGTTGCCTCCAGTTCGCTGCGGATTGATTTATCCCGGCGGGATTTTACCATTAATACCCTGGCGCTGGGATTGAACCGGAAAAACTTCGGGGATTTGCTCGATTTTTTTGATGCCGAGAAGGATTTACGCGATAAACGGATCCGGGTATTGCATGACCTGAGTTTTATTGAAGACCCTACCCGGATCCTGCGGGCCGTGCGGTTCGAGCAGCGGTTCGATTTTTTTATCGACCGCCATACCGAAAATTTGATCCGGGCGGCGGTTGACCTGAATATGTTCGGCCGTTTGCACACGTTCCGTATCGGCGACGAACTGCGTCTTATCCTGAGTGAACCTGACCCGCTGAAGGTGATCCGGAGAATGGGGCAGCTGCATGAATTGAAATTTATTCACCCGACTCTGAAGTTTAACCGGTCAATGGCTGAATTGCTGGATGCGGTTGATACCGGGTTGGGGTGGTATGAACGGACATTCCGGGAAAAACCGGAGTTATCCTGGATGGTGTATTTACTGGCGATCCTGGATACGCTGCGGCCGCGGGAAATACATACCGTTTTTAAGCATTTTGAACTGCGAAAACGAGAGCATGAATGTATTCGGCTGGTAAAAAAACAGGGGCCCCGGGTGCTGGCCGCGTTGCTTCGGATGAAAACCGTTCGTCCGAGCCTGGTCTATCGTTTGCTGCGGCCGCTTCCCGTGGAAATGGTCATTTTCCTTATGTCCAAGGTAACTCTGGCCGGGCATAAAGAAAAATTTATGCACTTTCTTGAAAAACATGCTAGTATAACACTGAAGATGAGCGGGAATGATTTGAAACGGTTGGGCCCGGTTTCCGGTCCGCAATTTAAAAAAGTTCTCGAAAAAACGCTGTATGCCAAAATCGACGGCCGGCTGAGTACCAAAGCGCAAGAATTGGCCTTTGCCAAAAAACTGCTATGTTCGTAGGTGTTTTGCAGGTTGAGCTTTATATTCCCGGAAGTGGTTCGTTGAAAGCCAAACGCCGGGTGGTGCGGTCTTTAAAAGACCGCATCAGGGCAAATTTTAATGTTTCGGTCAGTGAAGTCGATGCTCAGGATAAATAGCAGCGTGCCGTGGTGGGGATCGCTTGTATCGGAAGCGATAAACGACATATCAACGGCACCTTAAGCCGGATTGCCGATATTGTAACGGGAATCCCGGACAATCGGGTAATTACAACAAAAATGGAGATATGGTGATGTCACAGAGAAAAGAAAAGGTAGCGCAGCGTATAAAAGAAGAAATCAGCGATATTATTCATAATGAAATAAAGGACCCCCGTATCGGATTCCTGACCATAACCCGGGTGGAGTTGACTCCGGACCTGCGTTTTGGGAAAGTATATTACAGCATTATGGGTACCGACCAGCAGAAGAAAGATGCCGAGCTGGGACTGGAAAGCGCGTATAAATTCATCCGCCGGATTCTCGGTGAACGTCTGACGATCCGATATACCCCGGATATCAGTTTCCGGGTCGATGATTCCTGCGAATATAATTTGCATATCGCGGGAATTTTCGATAAGATCGATCAGGAACGGCTGAAAAAGAAAGGCGCGGACAATGATTAAACAGCAGATTTTGGATATCTTAAAGAAGCATCAACGCTTTTTGATCGCCGCGCACGTTCATCCGGAAGGGGACGCCATCGGCAGCCAGCTGGCCATGGCGCATCTGTTGAAACAGATGGGGAAAACGGTGCGCATCGTCAATGCCGACGCGGTTCCGCATAACCTTTGCTTTCTTCCCGATGCGGCATTGATCGAAAACTGCCGCGCGGTAGATCCGCAGGCCCTAACCTTTGACGCGGCCCTGATTCTCGATTGTCCGGTGCTGGAGCGAGTCGGTGCGGTGCAGTCGCTGCTGAATAATGCTTTGATCGTGAATATCGACCATCATATCAGCAATAATGAGTTCGGCGCGGTCAATTGGGTCGATCCTAAAGCGTCGTCGGCCGGCGAAATGATTTACTCCTTGTTTAAAAGCGGCGCAATCCCCTTGGACCAGGCGAGCGCCTTATACCTGTATGTGGCGATCATGACCGATACCGGTTCTTTCCACTATTCAAATACGACCTCGGCAACGCATCATATCGCCGCGGAACTGCTGAGCCACGGGATCAACCCGACAAAGATATATGAAAACATCTACGAAACAAAATCGTTCGATACGATGAAACTTCTGGCCGAAGTGCTGAGCGGGCTTAAACGCTCCCGCGACGGAAAATATGTCTGGTTTAAAGTTACGCTGGAAATGCTTAAGAAAAATAATCTTACCGAAGAAAGCACGGAGGATTTTATCGATTTCGTCCGGATGGTTGAAGGGGCGGAGGTGGTTGCTTTTTTGCGGGAAATGCGTTCCCGGGAGGTCGTGAAAGTAAGCCTGCGTTCGAAGTCGGAGGTCGACGTCAATGCCATCGCGAAGCACTTCGGCGGCGGAGGTCATTATGCCGCCAGCGGTTGCGTTATCGAAAAAACTATCGATGAAG
>JAQULA010000122.1 GCA_028718845.1 Candidatus Omnitrophota bacterium | reverse complement strand
CCGCGACCGATGTTCCCGAAGCCGAGGCAGAGGTTGTCGGAAGGATAACCAATCTCCAGGGTAAAAACAAGTTCATTGTTATTGACGAGAAGTTTTTCTATTCATTAGTAACCAAAGCCGGGGGGGGCGCTGACGGGGTGGAAATTGCCGTCAACGCGGTTTTCAGTCCGGATATAATCCAGAATCTGAAACAAGGCAACATCGGGCTGATTATCAAGCAGAATTCCGGACTGGTCTCCACCGACGGCAGCGGTAAGGAAATAAAAGTCGATCTGCATAGTTTTATGGCCAATGTACTCCAAAAAATGGGCGTGCCGGAGAATTCATTCCTGATTTTTGACGCTAAAACCGCCGCGGTTGTCCAGAATAGCTCGGAACCGGTTCCGGTGACCTGGGATAGTGTCAAACAAGGGCTTCAGCGCCAGTTTGGAGACAATATTCACGTGCATGCCATAGCTCCGGAAGCAGATATCGATGAAATGAAAAACCTTAAAAAATCAAATCAGGATAGCGTAACATACACAACATTTACCGAGTTTGGAGAAAACAGCACCGCGCTGCGCATCGGCGACGCGTTTATTACCGAAGCGCTTAAAACCATGATTTTAGGCACTAATAAACAGTTGACGGACAGTGATAAACAAGCTTTGGCCGGGGCGATTTTAGCGACGATCAACGTTGACATGACCAAAGTCGGCGGACGGAAGGGGTTGGCCGATATTATGGGTAAGAAGCTCAATTCTCTGGAAGATCCCGACACCAAAACCGTTAATCTTGATAAGGCTATTGTGGCCTGGGTCGCGCCTGAAAAATGGGCATAATAAGATTATGATTGTTTGACAGTGCAAGGGTGGGGATGCCCTTGCACTGCTTGTCTGTTAAGGGGGAAAATAAAAGTTACTTTCCGCGATAATTTTTGTCGTCATAATTCATTGATTTAAAAAGCTTTGCGCAAATTGACCTATTTAATTGCTTGCGGGGTAAAGGCAAGGAGATGTGGGGTTGACGGGCGGAGAGTTGTGTGGTACACTTTAACACTTTTGTTTGGTTTCGAATAAGGGAAGAGGAGGAAAACGGTGGAGACAGTAACTCGGGGGGCAAGAGCGATGGGGATTTTGCAGAGAGTGGGGATTGCCGGTGTTGTTCTGGGGATGATTTTTATTTCTTCCGCGGCTTTTAGCCAGGAAGATATTGCCGGTGATGAGGGTATGGCGATACCGAAAAGCGGGCCGGTGATTAAATCCGAACCGGCGGCTCCGAAAGATATCTTTGAACTTAATATTCCCGCGGCCTGGGGAACGGTAAAGGAAATATATAAAGGAACCTCGGACAAGGTGATTGTCCATATCCAGGACGCGCATTGTAATTATGAATGCCAGAACAATATCGGTAATATCGTAGATTTACTGGTGAGCGAGTATGGCGTAACCGCGGCGGGTATAGAAGGATCGTCCGGCAGACTGCAGACCGAGTTGTTTTCCACATTTCCCGAGGACGCGATACGGCAACAGACGGCGGATTATTTTGTCCGGGAAGGAAAACTTAGCGGGGTAGAAGCGTTGGCGATCGCGAAAGGGATGGAATATCCTTTAGTCCTTTATGGTATAGAAGATGACCAGCTTTATAAGAATAACTTTGACGCGTTTCAGTCTTCTCTTCCGTTCAAGGATGAAGCCAAAGGATACTTTAATCAATTGAATAGATGCCTGGGGCAGCTAAAATCGCATTTGCATACTCCGGAATTATCCAACCTTGATGAACAGCAATTGGCATTCGCATTAAATGTGCTTAGCCTGAATGATTATTGCCTTTTTCTGAGTAAATCCCTGGGGGATAAGGCTCGGCAGGAAAAAGAGTTCCCCAATGCGGCGAAACTGTTGAACGCGGTGGCAATAGAACAAGAACTGGATTTTACCAAGGCGGAAGAAGAACGTACCAAGCTTTTGACCGAGCTTACCAACGTGGCCTCGGAAGCGGATATTCAAAAACTGCTCGATAAGGGGCTGGCTTATAAAAACGGACAATTAAGCGCGGCGCGCTATCTGGCTTTTGTAAAAGAATTGGCCGGTAATAATAAGATTGATTTGAGCCAATATAAAAATCTGGATAAATACATCGACTATGCCCGGTCTTATGATGAAATCAAAAGTTTTGAGCTTTATAATGAGATAGAGGAAATGGACGCGGCGATCCGGTCCAAGCTTTATACCAGCGAAGAACAGCGGACATTAGACCTGCTGGTGCGGGGATTGAAGGTTATGGGCCGGCTGGTGGATATCAAGATGGTCAACCGGGACTTGGCGTTTTATCAGGAAAACGCCGATGCGCTGCAAACCGACCGTTATCTGGCATTCATCAAGGCAGAGGCGGATAAATTCGGCATTGCTGTGACGATTCCCCAGAATATCAGTTATTTGGATGTATACATACCGGCCTGGGTTGAGTTCTATCGTGTCGCCGGTTTGCGGGATGCGTCGATGATCACCAATACAACGGCAATAATGGCCGAAAATAAACAGAAAGTCGGAATAATGATAACCGGCGGTTTTCATACCCGGGAATTGACCCGGCGAATGAAAGAACAGGGTATCTCTTTTATCGTGATTACCCCGCGCATCACTCAAAATATTCCCGGTCCGTATTTTGACCGGTTAACCGGAAAAAAGACCGCGTTGGATATATTTATGGAAAGCGCGAATGCGGTTGTTCCGGAAAGTAAAGCGTCGGGTTCAAAACAGTAGAAAAAAAACACGGGCGCGATGGTTGGAAATATATTTTAAGATTCGCACCAGTAAGGCTCATTATATCAATGACTTACAATAACGCTAAAATTTTGCGGCAACCTTGTAAATATTAAAATGCTATGGTATACTTTATCAACTTTGTTGATTCTCTTTTGCAAAGCTTGTGGAAAATCATATAGTGATTGTGAAGATACAATGATTTTAAAAAGGAGGAAAAAGTGAATAATAAGGTCAATTTCTTAGGGTCGATTTCAAGAAAAGGAGGAAGTATGTATAGGAAGGTTTTGTCTGTTTTGGTGATGTGTTGTTTTGTGTATTCAACTGCGTGTTTTGCTGCTCCGACAGCAAATCTGCCGTTGTCTTTATCAGTGAAAAGTACTGTGGACAATATGGCGTTGCCGTCATTTTTAAAGACCGGGGACGTATCAACGTTACAAGACAAAAAAACAAAAGATGCTTTTACGCAATTACTTGCGGCGCAAGCTTCTCAGGAATATGATAATGTAGATCAAATGTTTGAAGCCTGGGCTTCCAATCTTAAAACCAAAGGGGTTGAAAACACCGTAGCGCAGATTAATAAAGATTTAGGGCTTGCTTTGGTTGTGTCGCTTGATACCGCGGGAAATATAAGTTTGGATGCCGGAGACGGGCAATCGATGAAAGCTGAAGGTCCGGAACAGCGGGCTGAATTGATTGCACTGGCAAATAAGCAGATTAATGAAGCGGTTAAGGAAGGGAAGAGCACCCAAATCAGTAAGGAAAGAAAAGCGGCGGACCGGGCCGACTTAAAAGCAATGCTTGATAAAAGTAATATACGGGATGATAGAAAACAGCAGATTTTGAATTTATTTGAAGATGGAAACGTTGCCATCCATGATTTTACTGCCGTCATCATCGACATCAATAACCGTTTGCATGGATTTTCCAAGTCGGGAAATATCTACATTGATACAACCCTGGACGGGGAAGCCCGCACCGATTTGATCCTTCATGAATTATTGGAATTGCTGATCGCCCAGGAAAATCCGCAGCTTAACGAAAAAGATCGCGATAAGAAGACCATGCAGGAACAGATGGGTATTCATAATATCAAAGGTGATAATGAGAGAAAGAATACCAACAATGTGATGTCGAGAACAAAAAATGCGATGGAAGATAGCGCGAGAAAAGTCACCGCCGAAAAATCTTCGGAATCAACGGCGGATAAAATTGCGGAAATGATCGAAGATAAGAAAGCGGAGATTACGGATGATGATGTGCAAAATATCGTTAAAGAAGTAGCGCCGACTTTGCCGGCGGATCAGGCCGATCTCCTTCGCAACGCGTTACCCGCGGAACAAAAGAAAACGATACAGCTTGTGATCGCCGACTGGTTGAATAAAAAGGCTAATGATATAAAGGCCGCGATGAAGGTTTTCGTCTCCAACTTGTTTACCGATGCAAATCTGAAACAAGCGACTTCCGGGATGGACGCCAAAGATGTCAAGAATATCGTGGAAGCCGGAGATAAGGCGGCTTTGCATTTGAATGATATTGCCGAGTATGACGCGGCGAATAAAGTGTATCTGTTGAAAGAATCGGTTGTCGTGATGCTCCAGGAATTGAAAGCGGCCAATGTCAAAAAAGGCATGGTCAATTTTATCGGCCTGGGTGAGGCGTTTAAGAATATCGAGCACCAGCTTGCGTTGCTGGGATTGCAGGAAGTGGTTGATTTGCAAAAAGACAATGTCGGCGCCGTAGCCTTAACCGGAGACCAGAAGGTCAGGGTTATCTATTCCAAAGGTACGGAATCGGCAATCCAGCGCGGGGTAAAAAATGCCGTGTATATCCAGGTGGAAGGGTTCAATCAGCAGGCCAACATGATGCAGGTACTGGTAAAATCGCTTCAGCTAAAAGTTGAATTGGGCAAAGACGGCGTTGTTCAGCTTGCAAAGGAAGATTTTATCGAACCGACATCGTTTGAAGCGCTGAAAGATGCGTACAAGACGATAAAGGAGATGTTGGTCCAGGCATAACGCGATGGGCCTAAGCGTTTGTTTAAGAAGTTGTTCTTTACAATTAAATCTGAACACAATAGGTTGGGCGGGTGGGCGAAGGCAGGTGCAAACTGTCCTTCGCTCACCCGTGTTTTTTGTCAACACACTGCCGTTAATATGCCGGCAACAGATTTATAATTGATAAAATGAGAACCAAGGGGTAAAACAATGAAAAAAACATTTTCCGATAACCGGACCAGGGTCAATAAAGTTGTTGCGTTACTGCTGGCCCAGGTTTTTGTGCTAAGCACCGGGCCATGGTCGTATGCGGATATCCTGCGCCGGAACGCGGTAGATAGCACGACGCTTGCTCCGCAGGTAAGCATCAGCGATGAGCGGGTGCATGCTTTGTTGCACGATCACATGCAAACGTTACAGGAACAGTTGAACAGCGGTGTCGCAGACCTTAATGCCCCGCGTACTAATTCGGCCGTTGAAATAACCTTTACCCATTATGCTCCCGGAGCGCAGCGGGTTGACGTGTTGGGCGATTTTAATAACTGGAAAACCGCTGAAAACACGGTTATGACCAAGGACAAGAACGGGGTTTGGAAGCTTACCATGACTTTACCCCGGGGGGTGAATTATCAATACAAGTTTTTAGAGAATAATGCCTACTGGATCCAGGATCGGAATAATTCCAACCGCAATGTCGGTATTAACGGAGATGGGATACAGTTTATTAATTCCGTCGTGACCGACAGCGATGCCGGAGTCCGGAACAACGTAACGGTCGATTTTTACATCGAAAACGCCGAAGCGGTGTATTTTCTCAACGATGATCAAGGGTGGGAAGCGAGTCCGGAAACCGCGATGTCGCCGGTCAGCGGCAGCAATGTATGGATAAAAAATTCTTCGGTAATTTATGAGGGCATGCAATACAAATTTCTGGTGGTAACCAAAGATCCGGCCGGGTCGCGGGTGCGGACGTGGTACTTTGACCAG
>JAQULA010000121.1 GCA_028718845.1 Candidatus Omnitrophota bacterium | reverse complement strand
CGTTGTAATACCCGTTGTACGATTTGTCATCTCGGCGATTCCGGCGAGATAAAAATACCGGATCCGACCCCGGCGCAGATCGATGACTTTGTGCGGAACAATCCGTTTCGCTATTATGTGCTTTCCGGAGGAGAGCCGACCTGCCGCGATGATATTTTCCAAATAGTCGGGTTATT
Organism: Candidatus Omnitrophota bacterium; assembly: GCA_028718845.1. GTDB lineage: Bacteria > Omnitrophota > Gorgyraeia > B26-G9 > B26-G9 > JAQULA01. Next base: position 5,583 of record JAQULA010000121.1, on the reverse strand, counting down.
AAAAAAACACAAAAAAATCGTCACGATCAATACCAACGGCATTAAATTGCTCGAACAATCGTATGTGAAACGATTGCGCGATCACGGCGTCGACAGGATCAACCTGCAGTTTGACGGTTTCGACCGGAACGCTTACCGGGAGTTCCGGGGCCGGGATTTACTGGACGATAAGCTGACGGTGCTGCGGAACCTGGAGGGATTGTCGGTGTCGACGGATTTAAATGTTACGGTTGCCAAAGGGATTAATGACGCCGCGCTGGGGCCCATTATTGATTTTGCCGCGGCCCATAATTTTATCAACGCGATTAATTTTTTCACGCTTTGCTATCTGGGTGATGTCCGGAATTGGCCGCTGTCCCGCAATATTATGCCGGATGGGGTCGGCGATGCCCTGGAAGAAACGACCCGGGGAAAAATCACCAAGCGGGATATTTATTTGTTTCAAAAGCTGCATCTGGCTTTAAAATCATTTTCAAATCAGCGATTTTGTCTGTATACCCAGATATTTGTGCTATTCCGGAATAAGGGGGGCTATGAGCCGATCAGCCTGTTTTTGAATTTGCCGCGGGCGGAATGGGTTTTGGACCGGTATGCCCGGCTGTCCCCCCAAAACCGGCTGTTGGGCAAAATATTTCTGGTTTGTTTTTTGCCTTTTGCCCTGTTGCGGCGTTCTTCCGGCGCGATTTTGGCAGAGCTGGTAAGAACGGGGGTTTCCTTTTTCTTGAAACAACGGTATCATGTCTGCAGCCGGAAGTTCCTGTATTTAAATTTCAATACCAGCTGTGATCCCTATAATTTGGATAGCAGCATCGCCTGCAATTGTCATGATGAGATTGTCTATGTCGGGATCGATGACGGAGTCCTGGCCAATCAAGGCCGGGATGGTTTTCGGGCGATCGATTTTGAAAAAAAATACCGCGGCGATTGCAGTAAAAACTGGTGTAAAAAATGAACCGACAAGAGGCATTTCCATGAAAGCTTATCCGAGGCATTCGGTCGACATAACCGGGAAGGAATACGGCATCATCGCATCGCTGCTATGCTCTGCGGCAATGGTTCGCGGGGAATATATTCCTTTATTTGAACGGCAGTTCGCCGAGTATATTAATGTCCGCTATGCCGCCGCCATTCCATCCGCCCGACTGGGATTGTATTTGCTGTTTAAATATTATAATTTTCCCGCGGATACGCAGGTAATCATAACTCCGTTTACGCATCAAAGTATTTTTACGGTGATAAAAGCGTTCGGTTTTAAGCCGGTATTTGCCGATATCGATCCGGTTACCTACAATGTCTCGCCGCAAACCGTGGAACGGCATATTACCCCGCGGACAAAAGTGCTGATTCTCACGCATATGTGGGGACAACCGTGCGAGATGGAAGGCTTTATGCGCTTGAAAAAACAGTACGGTCTTACGGTGATCGAGGATTGCGCGATGGCCTGCGGTGCCGCCTATGCGGATAAGCCGGCAGGCAGCTTCGGAGACGCGGCAATTTTCAGCTTTGGCAAGGCCAAGTCCATATCGACATTCGGCGGAGGCATGCTTTGTACCGGCGATGCGGATATCCACGCTTTTGTGCGGAAGTTTTCCGAAACATTCCACGATGCCGGCCGCGGCCGGCTCACGATTCAGATCGTAAACTCGCTGCTGGCCAATATCCTTACGCGTCCACGGATATTCTTTTGGACGTTATATCCGGTGCTGCGGTTTTTCAATATCCGGGATCCCTATAATCCGATGGAGCACAAAAAAGATTCGTCGGCGATCCTGGATGCGGTTCCCGAAGATTGGAAGGTTCGGATGTCCAATTTGCAGGCGGCGGTAGGCATCGAGCAGTTGAAGAACCTGGACCGGCATAATCAGGCCAGGATGGACAATGCCCGGATTTTGAACCGAATCCTCGGCGATATCCCGGGAATCCGGATCCCCCGGGCGCTGCCGCAGGCCCGGCATACCTATCTTTATTACGCCTTGTGCGTGGAAAAATCCGTCGACCTGAATGAGCTCAGAAAAAAACTGATTGCGTCGCGGATAGATTCGCAGTTAAATGAATTGACCACCCCGCAGCAATTGACCGTATTCGGAGGCGACTGCGCGGCTTTTCCGGAATTCGCGCGGATCGCCGGTAACCTGCTGATTATCCCGAACGGTATTTATTTAAATGAACCGGATATCCGTTTTATCGGGCAGTCGTGCGGAAAAATTTTTCAGGCGTCAGCCGTGGGGAAGAAATGAAAGCGATACCGATAAGAACAACATTAAGTGTGTGTCCGGTCTGTATGGATGTTCTTGACGCCGCCGTGGTCGAAAAAGCGGGCGGGGTATATCTCGAAAAAGAATGCCGGCGCCACGGCGTTTTTTCCGTCCGGATTTGCGATCGGCCGGCCGCGTACCGGGAATTGAGCGATTTTTATTTTTATTTTGTGCCGCAGGCGCTCCCTCAGCGGGAATATTATCTCAACGCGACGACACGTTGTTCGCTCAACTGTCCGATTTGCTATCTGCGCTATTGCGATACGATCGAAGAACTGCCGTTGGACCGCGTCCGGGAAGCGGCGCGGATAAAAAAGATCAAACGGTTTACTTTTTCTCACGGCGAGGCAACCGATTGCGGCCGGCTGTTTGAAATGATCCGTATTCTTAAACAGGCGGGAAAGATCGTTAACCTGCATACCAATGCGCTTAAGATTGCCGATGTCCGGTATGCCGGTGAGCTGAAAGCATCGGGTATCGATCATGTCAGTGTTCAGTTCGACGGCTTTAACGAAGATGTTTGCCGGTCCGTCCGGGGAGGGGATTTCTTAAAAACCAAACTGGAGGCATTGGAAAATCTTAACCGGATGTCGGTTCCGGTGACCCTCAATGCGACCATTTCCAAAGGTGTAAACGAGCCGGAAATCGGAAAAATTTTTGATTACGCGCTTTCGGCGCCGTACATCAAAGATCTTAGTTTTATAACCTATTCCTATTATGAACCGGCCCGGACGAACAGCGATAAGTATATAATGCCGCATGAGCTGATAAAACATCTCGAAGCACATACCGACGGTAAAATATCTGAGGAAGCCGTTATCGCCTTTCAAAAACTTTTTTATGCCTATATGAGCGTGACGGAGAAAAGAAAATGTTTTTATTATTTTCACTTTATGGTGGTGCGCTGCGGCCGGGGTTATCGGCCGATTAATGAGTTTATCGATTTGAAGAAAGTGAGCCGGGATTTGTCCGGGCTCAAGGCCGAGAAAAAGAAACTCTCCTATGCCCGGTTTATATGGTTTTTAATTTTGTCTTTAACCCCGCGGGCGATTATGCTGATTCCCGCCGGGCTTGGTACCTTTTTAAGGGGAGGCTATCCCCGTAAACCGGGAAAATTTTTGAGCATAACCTTTGCCAGTATTTGCGACCCGTATAAATTTGACGCGCGTATCGCCGAAAATTGCGGGCAGGGGATCATTACCGGGACCCGGGTGCATGATAGTTATGGTGCTTATTTAATGGAACAAATGAAGAAAGCGGATAATCGGCGTGAAAATTGCGTTTGTTAATGACTCGTGCGAGCGTCTGGGGGTCGGTTCAATAGCCGCGGTACTCAAGGCTAACGGGCACAGTGTGCGTTTGTTTACCGATCCGCAGTTGTTTGATGATGAAAATTTGAGCTGTAAGCCGTTGAACCGGTTGTTTGAGTATCGAAAAACGATCATTGCGGGGCTTGAGGAATATAATCCGGATTTAATCGGCTTTTCCGTGGTTACCGATTTTTATCAATGGGCCTGCCGGATGGCGATGGCGGTAAAGAGCCGGATGAATGTACCGATAATTTTCGGAGGCATTCACCCGACCACGGTTCCGGAGCGGGTCATTGAAAATGCTTTTGTCGATATGCTCTGCGTCGGCGAGGGGGAGTTTCCTGTGCTGGAACTGGTGGAAAGCATGGCCCGGGGGAATATCGACTATTCTATAAAAAACCTTTGGTTCAAAAAAAACGGCGGGATCATTCGTAATCCGGTGCGGCCGCTGATTGCCGATTTGGATGTGTTGCCGCCGCCGGACAAAGAGATCTTCCGGCAGGCCAGCCCGCATTTTTTACAGTGCTATTATGTAATGGCCAGTCGGGGCTGCTCGAATGCCTGCAGTTATTGCTGCCATTCTTATGTGAAGAAACTCTATGGTCCGCATGAGCGGTATGTGCGTTTTCGCGGAGTCGCTAAGGTAATCGATGAATTGCGCGGGGCAAAACAAAAATTTCCGATGTCAATGGTGCGTTTTCATGACGATGATTTGATGGCGGCTTCGTCTTCCTGGCTGGAGGATTTTTCGCGGCGTTATGCCGGGGAAGTTGCCGTTCCTTTCGCCTGTTTTGTCCACCCGTCCACGGTGACGCAGGAAAAGGCCGAATGGCTGGCTTCGGCCGGCTGTCATGACGTCGAATTGGGGGTGCAGTCGGTTTCCGAAAAGACCCGGCGGGAGATCATGAACCGTAACGTTCCCGCGAAGCAGCTTGAACGGGCAATCAACGTCTTGAAAAATGCCGGATTGCGTATCATTACCGATAATATCATCGGCATGCCCGGGCAATCGCCGGAGGAAAACATCGATATGCTGGAATTTTATAACCGGAACCGGGTCATGAAAATATATTGTTTCGGATTCCGTTATTATCCGAAAACCGCGATCATTGAACAAGCCCGGGAGAACGGTTCCTTGAGTGCGGAGGATGTGACTTCTTTGGAAGAAGGGCATAATGTGCAGGCATTTATCAGCGGCGGAGATTCTTTGACTTTGGAAATGAGGCAGATTCAGACATTCTTTGCCTTTTTGCTGTATCTGCCGGCGGAGATCAATACGCTGATCATCCGCTACCGGCTTTACCGGTTAATGCTGCCTTTGCCGTATTGCATCGCGGTGATTTTTTCGAACTGGCTGAGGATTCCTTACCGGTATAATTGGGCCTTGCATATTACCGTGTGCCGGTATCGTTATTTTGTCACCGGAAAAGTGAAACGATGGTTTTTTTCGGCAGTGCGGCGGATCCCGTGGGTATCGAAATGCGGTGAGCGCGGGGAATCTGCCCGCACCGCGGAGCGTGAAGATGAAAATAGCGTTTGTAAGCAGTGCCATTGAATCGTTGGGGATCGAATACGTTTCGGCCGTGCTCAAACAGGCGGGTCACCAGGTTAAACTGTTTATTGATCCGCAGTTGTTTGACGATGTGACGTTTTCTTTCAAAAAGTTGAATCAAATGTTCAGTTTTAAAGAAGACGTTATCGCGGACCTGAAAGCGTACCGCCCGGACCTGGTCGGATTCTCGGTCATTACCACCGATTATCCCTGGGCCGGCGCGATGGCTCAGCGGATCAAAGCCGAGCTGAATGTTCCGATCATTATGGGCGGGATTCATCCGACCGTTATTCCCGAACGGGTTATCACCAATCCCTGGGTCGATATGATTTGCGTCGGGGAAGGCGAGTATCCCATGCTGGAACTGGTCCGGAGCATGGAACGCGGGTCGCCGGATTACGCGATACAAAATATATGGTTCAAGAAAGACGGTGCGATTATCCGCAATCCGCTGCGGCCGCCTATC
>JAQULA010000120.1 GCA_028718845.1 Candidatus Omnitrophota bacterium | reverse complement strand
TCCGCAGTGGGCATGGTGCTGGCCGGTTAACCGGAGAATACTCTATAACCGCGCCTCCTGCGACGCCAAAGGTAATCCGTGGAATCCTAACCGCGCAGCCATAAAATGGGATGCGGGGAAAAAGACCTGGATTACGTTTGATGTGCCCGATTTCGTAGCCAAAAATCCCAAAGGAGAAGCTGTTCCTCCGGAGACCTCGGCGAAATCTCCGTTTATCATGCGCGTGGAAGGAGTGGCCTGCTTGTTCGCCAGAGATCTGGTAGACGGTCCGCTCCCGGAGCATTATGAGCCGTATGAAAGCCCGTTTAAGAACGTATTTTCCTCCGTACAGGTTAATCCTTGTGCCAAGATATGGTCCGGAGAATTCGATAAGAAAGGCGAGGCGAGGGATTTTCCGATTATTTGCACCACGACCAGGGTTACCGAGCACTGGCAGACCGGGATTATGACCAGAAACCTGCCCTGGCTTGCAGAGTTGATGCCGGAGATGTTTGTGGAACTGAGCTCAAGCTTAGCCCGGGAAAAGGGCATTCAAAACGGCGATGTGGTAAAGGTATCCAGCGCCCGGGGCGAAGTGCTTGCCAAGGCTTGTGTCACGGAACGGATTAAATCGTTTACCTGTAACGGGAAGACAGTAGAGATGGTTAATATTCCCTGGCATTTTGGGTACAACGGTTATATTACAGGAGGCCCGGATAAACGGGATTATTCGGCAAACCAGGTAACCAATAACGCAGGAGATGCCAATACTTGGATTCAGGAAAGCAAAGCGTTTCTCTGCGATATCGCAAAGGTAGGGTGAGACTATGGCAAAAGCATTTTTGATTGATACGACAAAATGTATCGGGTGTCGCGCCTGTCAGATTGCCTGCAAACGCTGGAATGAGCTGCCGGCAGAAAAGACCACTTTTACCGGCAGCTATCAAACCATGGAAGATACAACCGCGGATACGTTTACGTTGATTAAGTTTAAAGAGGTATCAAACGGGAGCCCCCTGCAATGGTTGTTTCGTAAAAAACAATGTATGCAGTGCAGCGACCCGGCATGCATCAAAGTGTGTCCGACGCAGGCGATCATAAAGCATAAAGATGGATTCAAAATCCGCGATGCGGAAAAATGCGTCGGTTGCGGGATGTGTGTGAGCGCGTGTCCGTTCGGCGTGCCTAAAAAAGACGAGAAAGCAATGAAGGTCAGAGACTGCGTGTTCTGCGGAAATCGCGTGGTCAATAATCTGACTCCTTCGTGCGCGAAAACCTGCCCTCCCGGAGCGCTTAGTTTCGGGGAAAGAGAGGAAATTATTGCGAGCGCGCGCGAGAGGGTTGCGAGTCTAAAGAAGAAATTTCCCAAGGCCTATTTGTACGGAGAGACCGAATTGGGCGGGCTTGGGGTTATGACGATTATTACCGAAAGCCCGGCGGTGTATGATTTGCCGGAGAATCCCAAGGTGGCCGAGCATTTTCAGGCCCTGGATGATTTTTACCGGTTGGTGGGGATTAAGAATGAGACCCGCGATGCCATTGTTAAATTGGTTGCCCGTTGGTCGGATGAGCATGGCGTGAAGCGGAACCCGACAGCCTAGATTTTGGTTCGGCGGCAAATTCCCGAAGACCGGAGCGGCCGGCGCGGGGGCGCTGAATAAAATAGATAAATGTTGTTCCCTTCATAAAACCGCGCACCGGTATCCGGAAACACTGCGCGGTTTTATGAGTTTGATGCAAGTAAAGGAGAACGGGGCGGTTTTTAAAGCGATCCTCCCCCTACGCCGCATGAAAACAGTTGCCATAATCGGGTTTAAAAAAAGCGGAAAGACTACGCTGTTAACGGCATTGTCCTCACGGTTGAAACAGCAGGGATATCGGGTTGGCATTGTGAAACATTGTCACGGTCCGCTCGATATTACCGAAAAAGACCGGCTGTTTTTTTCCGATGCCGTGCGGGTAGCGGTTATATCCGATAGCCAAACCAGCGTGATCACCCGGCGATCGGAAAAACTGGCGGATATACTGGCGGGGTTTGATGCGGACTATGTGCTGGTGGAAGGATTTAAGCAAGAAAAAACCCTGCCGCGAATAGTTTGTTACAGCACTCCCAAAGAGAAAAAAGAGCTTTCCTGCGGATTGGAAATCGGATTTGTTAAAAACGGCGCGCTGCGCGATACCACGGTGAAAAAACTTGCCGGGGAAATCATGCGGAAAGGTTTTAACCTGCCGGGGGCTGATTGCGGCCGATGCGGAGCAAAAACCTGCTTTAATTTAGCAAAGGGAATAGTTGCCGGCAAACAAAAACCGGGCGCCTGTGCGTATGCGCATTCGAAATCGCGGCTGTGGATTAACGGGAAGCCGATAGCATTAAATCTTTTTGTGGACGGGCTGCTGCAGAACGTAATCGGGGGGTTTGTGCGCAGTTTAAAAGGCGTCGAGAAAATTAAAAAAATTGTCGTAGAAATACCGGGTGAAAAAACGTGAAACTATCAGCGGTAATATTAGCCGGCGGCAAAAACACAAGAATGAACGGCGAAGACAAAGCTTTTCTGTCCATAGAGGGGGAGCCGATAATCGAGCGGCAACTGGGCGTGCTCGGAAAAATATTTGACGATATCCTTATCGTTTCCAACCGCCCGGCCCGGTACAAACAATACCGGGTAAGGGTCGTAAAGGATCTTGTCCGCGCCCGCGGCCCGTTAGGAGGTATTTATACCGGACTTCACTATATAAAAAATAACGCCGCTTTTTTTTGCGCATGCGATATGCCGTTTTTGCATAACGAAACCATCCGGCGGCAAACGGCATATTTTACAAAGACAAGACCGGAGTGCCTGGTTGCCTGCTGCCGGGGGGTCCAGCCGTTGCATGGGATATATTCCAAACAAATGATCGGGGCGCTCCGGAGCGCGATGGGTGATAACGAGCTTTCGATCAAGAAATGCCTGCAGCGGGTTTCGAAGCTTTCGTACATAAATTTTCACGAACAAAAGTACAAATATTTTTTGAATCTTAATACTCCCCAGGAACTTGGGAGGGCAAATGCTGAGAGTTAAATCGAAAGTCTGGCTGGAATGCGATGGAAAACTTGTCCTGGGGGACGGAAGGTTTCGTTTGCTGGCGGCGATAGAAGAGACCGGGTCGATAAATATGGCCGCAAAACAGCTTAACATGTCTTTTCGCCACGCCTGGAGCTATCTGCGTTCAAGCGAGCAAAATCTGGGGATGCGGCTTGTCGAACGGAGAAAGGGGGGGCGGGACGGAGGAGGTTCGGTCCTTACGGCGGAAGCGAAAATACTGATACATAGGCTGCAGCAATTGAATCAAAAAGTGAAAGTGTTTACGGACACGCAATACGGAAACATTTTTAAACATTACCGGGGGAAATAGGATGAAGCAGTGCCGGATACTGTTTATACAAGGCGGACGAAAAACAAAAAAACCGGATTGGCTTACTGAGGAAGTGCGGTTTAAGCTTTTTGTTAATAACCGGGAACTTACCGAGTTTCTTGCCAGTCCCGCGGATTTGCGCCAGCTGATCTACGGTCATTTGTATGCGGCCGGTATTATCCGGGAAGCCGGGGATATTCGCAGCCTGCGGATTGATTCTAAAAAACGGTACGGCCGGGTAACCGTCAAATCGGGCGGAAAAAACGAGGACTCTCCGGCGGAAAAATCATTGTCCGGCCTGAGCATCCCGGCGATTGCCGGAATGATGAAAAAATTCAAAACAAACAGCAATGAGTTTAAAAAAACCGGGGCGGTACACAGCGCGGCTTTATGCGACAGCAAAAAAATCCTGATTTTCAAAGAAGACCTGGGACGACACAATGCCATGGATAAAGTGGTCGGAGAGGCGCTGCTGAAAGATATTAGTTTGCGGGACAAGATTCTTTTATCAAGCGGCCGGCTGCCGTTGGAAGTCGTGGCGAGGGCGGCCGCCTGCCGGATCCCGGCGATAGTTTCGGTGAGCGCGCCGACATACCAGTCGGTCGCGCTGGCGCGGAAAAAAAACATGCTTCTGATCGGGTTCTGCCGGTCGGAAAGAATGAATATTTATAGCGGGATCGGCAGATTAACGTTATAGAGGGGCTTATTTTGAATAATCAAGACAGCGGATTATGCCATAAGAATTCGGCGGAAAACGAACGGTATCATTTGCGCGAACTGCTGAATGCCATAAAACAGATCAAATATGGTTCGGTGATCATCACGATTCATAATGCCGAAATAGTTCAAATCGAAAGGGTGGAAAAAATGCGATTTCCTTCCGGGCGTGATTCAGTATAACCTGCCGACTGGATCACCAGAGGCTCAGTTGATGAATGTGACCGGGCAACCGGAACGAAACTAATCGATAATACGACAAACGATACAGGAGGCAGACGATGCGGTTGCGAAATATTGTTTTTGCAGTTTTTTTGTGTTTGTGGGCGCAGGCCGTGCGCGCGGAAGAGAATGTGCTGAAAGGTTATCAGTTCGGCGGATGGAATGCGGATTTTGGGATCGAAGAGCGGCTGCGTTATGAATATAAAACGAATTTCGATTTTAACAATAACCTCGACGACGATGGGAGCCTTTTTTTTAACCGGCTGCGCGTCAACGGCAGGTTCATCAGCAATGACGCATACGAAATTTTCATAGAAGGACTGGATGCCCGGGTCGGCTCTCAGGACATAAAGAAAACCAATCAGGCGGACGACCTGGATCTTTACCAGGCATATATAAAAATGAACAATCTTTTCGACGCGGATTTTTCCTGCAAGCTGGGGCGGCAGCAGCTCAACTACGGGAAAGGCCGGTTATTGGCTGCTCCGACCTGGTCAAACCGGATGAGTTCGTTTGACGCGGCGGTTTTGCGTTATACGCAATTACCGTTGTCTATCGATGCGATTGTCGGCCGCATCGTAAAATATGACGACCACAACCCCAATCACGTGAACGACGAAGAAATGGTCAACGGTATTTATATCGGATATCGGCAGGATAAGGACTCGCCATTGTTCGAAGTGTATTCATTGAATCAGATCGATAATTCAACCCAGCATCTTTATCGCTATACGGTAGGGATCCGGGGCCAATCCCAACTTTGGGATGGAGCTACCGGGGAGGTCGAAATACCGTATCAATTCGGCGAGACCGGCGATAAAGATATAAAGGCGTATGCTTTTCATTTTGACCTGCAGCAGAAGTTTGAAATGGAATGGAATCCCAAGCTCACGGTTGAGGTCAACCTGGCCAGCGGAGACGACAACGCGTCGGATAATGAAAGCAATACTTTTGTCCCATTATACCAAAGCACCCATGCGCCCTACGGGATCATGGATCTTTTCAAATGGCAGAATATGCGCGAGTTTGCTGCCGGCGTGGCGGTTACTCCGGCGGATAAATTACAGCTTACCGGCGGCATGAATTTCTTCTGGCTGGATAATACCCGCGATGCCTGGGTTAACTCTTCCGGGACGACCGTGAAGTCGGCGACGACTAGCGACGTGGATTCCTTCGTCGGGACGGAGGTTTCCCTGGTCGGCAAGTACGAGCTGACCAAAGAATTTCAGGTGGAAGCAGGGTATGCGCATTTTTTCACCGGGACTTATATCGAAGACCGGGGCGCGCATGATGATGCGGACTGGCTGTATATGCAGAGCATTTTAAAATTTTAGATGCCCTGATTAACGCTTATTACATTCGAATTTTCGCGAATAAATACAGAAAGGGAAAAGAAATGTTCAGAAAGATTATTGCCGTTTTTTCAATATTGTTTTTGGCTGTTGCCGGTTTTTCTCTCCCG
>JAQULA010000119.1 GCA_028718845.1 Candidatus Omnitrophota bacterium | reverse complement strand
TGGTCCGGCTGAATACCATGGAAATCGCCATTACCCGGCGCGTGCATCCGAATGCTTTATTGCTTCCGGAAATTAAAATCATCATGGACGCGAGCGGAGCCATTCTTAATCCTCCGCTGTTTATTGATCTGGCCAACGTGGAAGAGAATCTTTCCGGACGGGGAATCGAAGAAGTAATCGATCCTTTGACCGTCGGGATCGATCTGCTGAATTTTATCTAAATCACAGGGTCCCGGGAAAAACCGCAGCAATCAACCGATAGACCTGCCAAGCTCCGGCAGCGGAATCCCGGGCAAAGCGCACAAAGCCGGCCTCCGCGAACACAACACTTATCAGCGCGGCAATAACGCAAAGATTTCCGCCGTACATCACCACAAACGAAAAAAAATATCCGTTGCGGGCCAAATCCGGCTGTTCAATCCGGAGACTGTCAACGGTCATCAGCAAATGAAACGCCGTGCTTAAGCCCAGCAGATACATAAACAGGCCGGAATACCGGTCCTGCCCGGGAATAAATTTTCCCGCCAGCCCAAAAATGGCCGCCAGAAAGACAGTGTAAAAAGGCACAACATACGGCCCCAGGCTGATCAGCGTGTTTACTTTATCCGCAATAACGCTGCCCCCCTGCCCCGAGGCCTTAAACGATTTGACTTTCCCGCCGCACAGCCACGTGCACACGGCATGAACCGACTCATGCCCGAATACATACAACGATCGCATTTTAACGGAATATGCGTACATCCCGGCATAGGTAAGAACCCCGCAGAGAAAAAACCAGCCCACGCGTTCAATCGCCCGTACTGCGGCCAGTTGCCGGAATAATCCGATACTCATTCCATAACATACCGGAAGCAGCGCGACCCCGATGATAAATTTTACAAACCGCTTAAACATAATAGTTGGTTAGCGCACGACCGTATTGCGGATTGCGCATCGCGTCTTTTTCGCTTTTGCGTCCTTCGTCCCGGCCAGCGGGAAATCATCCCGCTATTTTTTTGCGGCTTTTACCGCGGCGTGATCGCTTCCAGCCCATCCATATAGGGCTGCAATACTTTAGGCACGGCAATCGAGCCGTCCGGCTGCTGATAATTCTCCATTATGGCAATAACCGTCCGCGCCAAAGCCACGCCGGATCCGTTTAAGGTGTGGATATACCCGACTTTATTGGTTAGCGGGTCTTTATAGCGGATATTGGCGCGCCGCGCCTGAAAATCCTCAAAATTACTGCAACTGGAAACCTCCAGCCATTTGCCCACGCCCGGAGCCCAGGCTTCAATGTCATAGCATTTGGCCGCGGCAAAGCTTAAATCCCCGGTAGCTAAACATAAAACCCGATAAGGCAGTTCCAAAAGCTGGAGAACTTTTTCCGCGCACCCAAGCAGGGATTCAAGTTCCGCATAGGAATTGTCCGGCTTGACAAATTTTACCAGCTCGACCTTGTCAAACTGGTGTACGCGCAAAAGTCCCCGGGTATCTTTGCCATAAGAACCCGCCTCACGCCGAAAACAGGGCGTATACGCGGTATAATAAATCGGGAGCTTAGCCCCATCTAAAACCTCATCACGGTGGATATTGGTTACCGGTACTTCCGCAGTAGGAATAAGGAAAAAATCATCCTCTGAAGTCCGATACATATCTTCCTCCATCTTAGGAAGCTGGCCAGTCCCAATCATACTGGCCCGATTAACAATAAAGGGAGGAGAAAACTCAATAAATCCATGTTTTTTAGTATGCAATCCCAACATAAAGTTAATAAGAGCCCTTTCCAAGCATGCCCCGGCCCCCTTAAACAGCACAAAATTCGACCCGGTGATCTTAGTCGCACGCGGGAAATCAATTATGTCTAAATATTCGCTAAGTTCAATATGATTTTTCAGCGCAAATGAAAATTTTTTTGCCTGGCCCCATTCCCGAATAATTTTATTTTCCGTTGGAGCGCCGACAGGTATTGAATTATGGGGAATATTTGGGATTGTAATAACAATTTTATCGATTTTATCTTTTAGTTCAGCCACATCTACATCTAAATCCTTTATTTTTTGGGAAAGCTCCTTAAGGGCGACTCTTTTGTCGGTAATGTCCATTTTTTGCTGGACTAAACCGGCCATTTCATCCGAGGCCTTGTTCCGCGCGCCTTTTAATTCCTCGGACTGGGCATTTTTTTGACGCCATTGTTTATCGGTTTCCAGCAAGGCATCGATATCAATATTAAGTATATTGCGATTTTTTAACGCGGTTTTTACCGCCTCCGGCTTTTCTCGAATAATTTTAATATCCAGCATACACCTCTCCCTCTTTAGTGATTTCTTAATTCCTTGTTCTCTTATTTGTTTGCCGTTTCATTTTTCAAACTGTTCCCGGCATTCAATATGTTTGCTGATAAACTGCAATTTTTTATCCCTTGATTACCCCCAGCGGCTTCATCCGGCATACTTTTTTCGATATCCCGGCCTGATGCACCACTTCAACCACGTCGTTAACATTTTTATAGGCCTGGGGGGCTTCTTCGGCAATGGTCTGACGTCCGACCGCACGCACAATAATCCCCTGTTGACGCAATTCCGCAATTATTTTTTGTGGTTTCACGGTACGCAGTGCCTGAGAACGCGACTGAAGTCGTCCGGCCCCGTGACAGGTTGAGCCAAAAGTTTCCCGCATGGCCTGTCCGGTCCCGGTCAGCAAATATGAATGACGCCCCATGTCTCCGGGGATGATCACCGGCTGTCCGATTGTCCGGTAGCGTTCCGTGATTTCGCTATGCCCGGGACCAAACGCCCGCGTTGCGCCTTTACGATGCACGCACAGACGCACCTCCCGGCCATTGCAGGTATGGGTCTCGACTTTGGCAATATTATGCGCGACATCGTAAATCAACGTCATTCCCAGGGACTCCCAGCCCTGCTTAAAAATCTTTTCAAAACCCTCCCGGGTACGATGCATAAGTATTTGACGATTGGCCCAGGCATAATTTGCCGCGCAGCGCATTGCCCCCAGATAATCCTGCGCTTCTTTGGACAACACCGGCGCGCAGGCAAGCTGACGATCCGGCACATTAATAGCATATTTTTGCAGGCACGCGAGCATGATCTTAATGTAATCAGTGCAGATTTGATGCCCAAATCCGCGAGAGCCGGTGTGAATCATTACCACTATCTGCCCCTTGCGCAGGTTCAACACCCGCGCGGCCGGCTCATCAAACACCGTATCAATAACCTGCACCTCCAAAAAATGATTACCCGCGCCCAGGGTTCCCGGCTGAGCCCGCCCGCGTTCATAAGCATGCGCGGACACGGCATCGGGATTAGCGCCATCCATTGCTCCCCGCTCTTCAGTGCAATCTAAATCATCCGCAGTGCCCAACCCGCGTTCAACCGCCCACCTTGCCCCCTTTAACAGCAGTTTTTTTTCTTCAGTACCGGATACTTTAATCGAGCCGGTTGAACCCACGCCGGCTGGAATGATCGAAAAAAGCGCATTGACCAGTTCTTCCAGCCTAGGCTTAACATCATCATAAAAAAGATCAGTTTTAAGTAATCTCACTCCACAATTTATATCGAAACCGACTCCACCAGGGGAAATTACTCCATTTTTATCAATATCTGTCGCCGCTACTCCACCTATGGGAAATCCATACCCCCAATGAATATCCGGCATGGCTAATGCCGGGCCAACGATTCCCGGCAAAAAGGCAGTATTTGCAACCTGTTCTAATGCTTTGTCTTGCATAATATGCTGCATTAATTTTTCATCAGCATAAACAATGCCGTCCACCAGCATTCCCGGCTTATAACTTTTGGGGATGCGATAGCGCCATTCATCCAATTTTTCCAGCAGATAGCTGCTCATGCGGCTTTTTCTCTACTTTTAATTTTTCACTTGTGATCGGTTAAATATCAAATATTACTTCCGCTTTCAGCCGTCCATCATCAAGCCGGGTAATCGACAATCGGTGGTAGGTAACCGCTTTAATTTCGTTTGCCCGCAGGGCTGGTTTCGACATGGGGAACGCGGTTACCCGGGCTGAGCAGGCAGTATCCGTCAATTGGAGGAAATTAAACCGGCTGAAAACAACGCCGTGGATATCGGCTAAAGCCAGCAGTTCGCTTAGCCAGCCGACCAGCAGTTCTTCCGCATTAGCCGCGGAAACCGCAATCTCAAATGTCGTCCCGGTCCGACGCAACGCCGGGGAGCGCTTCTCCGGGCCGCCGGTGATGATTGAAAACATCCCCTGAGCGGCGTTTATAAATAAACCCGGGTAGTCGTTCCCGAACGCCCTTAATCCGATATCGGCGGTGTGTTCGAACAGTTCGTAGCGAACATTATTCTGCGACATCTTCTTCTTTTGCCGCCAACCTGGCCACGGCAACGACCTTATCTTCTCCATTCAAGCGCATCAGCCGCACTCCCTGCGTAGAGCGTCCGGTTGTCCGGACTTCTCCGATCGGACAGCGCACGATCATGCCGCTGGAAGTAATCAGCATCAGTTCATCTTCATCAACCACCGAATTAAGTCCGACGACCAACCCGTTGGCCTGAGTGGTTTTAATATTGATAATGCCTTTTCCGCCGCGGCTCTGTAACCGGTATTCGTCAACTTTAGTGCGTTTGCCGAACCCGTTTTCTGTCACGGTTAACAGTGTCGCCTCTTTTTGCACCATCTCCATGCCGATAACCAGATCGTTTTTCGCCAGGGATATCCCGCGCACTCCGGAAGCGGTCCGGCCCATATCGCGCACATCTTCTTCGGAAAACCGAATGGCCTGCCCTTCCCGGGTGGCCAGGAAAATTTCCTGCGTGCCGTCGGTAAGCTTGCAGGAAATCAGCTCGTCCTTATCGCGCAGGGAAATAGCGCTGATCCCGCCTTTACGCGGATGGCTATACGACATCAGATCGGTTTTCTTGATCACGCCATTACTGGTGGCCATGATCACGAACTTGCCCTCGACAAATTCTTTTACCTGGACCAGGGCGCTGATCTTTTCTCCCTGCTCCACCTGCACCATATTGACAATCGCTTTGCCTTTGGATTGCCGCCCGGCCTGAGGGATTTCATAAACTTTAAGCCAATATACTTTTCCCTTATCGCTGAATACCAGCAGGTAATCGTGGGTCGAGGCAATGAACAGATGTTCAACGAAATCCTCTTCCTTCATCCCGACGCCGGAAACACCTTTGCCGCCGCGGCGCTGCTGACGATAGGCGCTCACCGGAAGACGTTTAATATAACCGGCGTGCGAGATAGTGATAACAACATCTTCTTTGGCGATGAGATCCTCAATCTCAAAATCCTCAACCTGGGCCAGGATATGCGTGCGCCGTTCGTCGCCATATTTTTGCTGAAGCGCCAATAATTCGGCCTTGATTATTTCCAGGACTTTTTTCGGATCCGCGAGAATCGATTTAAGATAACTGATCCTTTTGATAAGTTCCAGGTATTCGTTTTCGATTTTCTCGCGTTCCAGGGCGGTAAGCCGCTGCAGCTGCATTTCCAGGATCGCCTGCGCCTGGAGATCGCTGAGCCCGAAATTTTCCATTAAAGCGATTTTAGCCGCCGGAGTACTCTCCGACTGCCGGATCGTCTTGATGATTCTATCCAGGTTATCCAGGCAAATTTTTAATCCTTCCAGAATATGCGCGCGCTCCTGCGCTTTACGCAGTTCAAATTTTGTCCGGCGGACGACAATATCCTTGCGGAGCTCGATAAAATAATGCAGGATCTGCTTCAGCGTCAATACCCGCGGCCGGTTATCGACCAGGGCTAGAAAAATTATTCCG
>JAQULA010000118.1 GCA_028718845.1 Candidatus Omnitrophota bacterium | reverse complement strand
CATGGATGGAATGGATATAACGCCGCTCCGCGGGTAAAAACTCGGCGGGTTCAATAAATTCATCGGCAAAACCCAGAGAAACTTTTTTCAGGCTTAACTTGTTGACCCCTAAATCTCCGGCCAGTTTAATCATCGCCTCGATTTCCCGCTCATTGTCTTTCATGACCAGAAAAATAATCTCGACAAACGGGGTTAACGACCGCCGCCTTTTTTTTTCCTCAATCAGAAATTTTATATTCCCGACCACGGTTTTAAAATCACCGCCCAAACGGTATTTATTATACGAAGAAGCACTCGCCCCGTCCATAGAAATACCCAAATAATCGAGCCCGGAGGCAATCACTTCCTGGGATTTGCGTTGATCCAGCAGCGTACCGTTGGTTAGAACAATACTGAAAATATCCTCCCGCGCAGCAACCCGCACCATCTCGAACAATGAGCCGTTCAGCAGCGGCTCACCCAGATTCCAGAAACCGACGGCCAATAAATTGGATTTTATTTTATTAAAAACCACGTTGAATTCCGCCAGGCTCATATCCCGCTCTGCCCGGTTCAGCCCCGCGAAAGTTCGCCCGCACATCGGGCAACGGAGATTACACCGCGATGTCGGCTCAAGCATAGCTAAATACGGAACCCCGGAAACCTGGGCGGAAAAACCCCACCGGGAAACATACAACGCGATAAGATTGTAAATCCGGGGTACGTTGAATAAACGCCTGCCGATACGCGCGAACGAATGCCGCAGCGCCCATAATTCTTTCCCGTTAAACAAACGATTCAATAATCGGATTTTCAGCATTTCATTCCCCTGCTAATAGCGATCAGCCCGCAATCAAACCATTACCGCGTTTTCACCTCGGCCGATATGCGGTGGCTTCCCCGGCCGATACAGAAAATAAACCGAAAAAAACAGGGTAAACAACGATATCGCCCCCCCCAGATAAAAATTCCCCGGGCGAAAATCCAGGCTGACAATACGGCTGCCCACACTGTCCAGCCGGACCGATAATCTCCCCTTATAATTTTCCAATTTCCCGGCGCTGGATCGCCACCAGCGCGAATAATTCTGATTAATAACCAGCCGGTCTTTGCCGGTCATCGTCACCCGGACAGCCAGCGAATCGGCGGTCACCCGAATCAATTCGGCTTTATTTTCCGGCCGCAGAAACGACGATTCTCCCTGGTATGCCGGATTCGGCAGGCATATTAGTTTTGTGCTGGGAGCCAGGAAAACGAAGCGCGGGATAAGATAATAGCGCGGAACGATATTATTGTTATTGATTTGGGGAGTGTACCGGTCATAGTCCTGGTTTAAAATTCCGATGTTTTCCCGGTACAACGACAGTGCCAGCAACGACATGGCTCCGTCATCACCGCTGTGATAGTTGATCAACCCGGCCTGGACAAATCTTTGTTCCCCGTTCTTCCGCTCCGGGATTTTCGTTTTATATTCATTAAAATAGGCGCTGTTTACCGTCAGTAAATTCACCACGCTAATGACCATAAGCGTACCGCCGACGGCATACCCCGGTTTCCCCGGCAGATATCTCCGGATAATCGGAAAAACCCGGCCGGCCAGCAGACAGATGATAAAAATAACGATTAAGGAATAGTATTTCGCCAATTCATCAATCGCATTGAATATCGGTAAATGCCATAGGATACGATGCAAATCGATACCGGCATGCGGACCGAACGATAAGCCGATAAATATCAGTAAAATGAATAACCATCGCCAGAGTCTTTTCCACAATACGATCCCGGAAACAATACCCGCTAACAGCGGCAGATATCCGATATACATGGTCCCCGTACCCGAATTTACCGGTTTCACCAAACATTCCAGTAAAAACGGAAAAGAACTCGCGGAAGCAATCGAATCCGGATAGGCCCCTCCCCGGCTGCCGTTATCAATAGCGAGAAATTCCAGTATCGGAAGCAGCTTGAACGCGGAAAACCCCAAGGCCAGGGCCAGAATGATAAAAAAAACCCGCAAATTCCGGTGCCGCACCCTCAGTCGGGTATCTTTATAAAACATCGTCACCAACGCCAGGATGAAAAGGAACAATACAACGATCGGAAAATACAATGCGCTTTGGATACAAAATAAGCTCAATATCAACGCGGCCGGCAGAATAAAGGCATTGGAATAAACCGAACGCAGATAAAAAGCGGTTAACAGCGGAATAAGTATCGTTTCCCGGGCATTGCCGAACCCGTATACCTGCAGCAACGGAAAGAACCCGCACAGAACGAACACCAGCGACGAATATACCGATCCGGCCCAATCATATTTCAAAACCCGGGAGGTCAAATAAAACATGGAAAGCCCCCCGAAAATATACATTATATAATAGACCAGATTCATTCCTTTAACCGCACCGACGGCCAAAATCAACGGGGATAACGGATGAAAAACGATTTCATCCGGGATGGAAAGGACTAAAATCCCGCCTTCAAAGCAATACCCCCAAAAAGGCCAGCCATGATCGCCGGCGATGGTATCGTAATAAAAAAAACTATCGAGACAATTTTGGTACCAGATACTTACCCGGTTTTTCTGCCACAGGGTTATGCCGTTGTCAAGATTCAACAACAACGGAAGCATATATAGCGTAACCGCGACAACGATCAGTACGGCCGCGATAATAGTATGTTTTACTTTTTTCTCCACGTTACCCGTTCCCCTTATTGCAGCGGCCGGTTATCACTGCGCGTTTTTTCCGTCCCATACCCCACCAAGGTCATCACATAGGTGTCCTGACGTTCTTTTTCCGGCACTCGCCGGACAAAAAAATAGGTATGCAACCGAGACCACCAAGAAGCATTATTCAACTGCTGCTCATAGTGATATTTCCACTTCTCGGCAAAGTTTGTTTTAGAAAATTCCATTTTTACAACCCCCAGGAAAGGAATATCCGGCGACCTCCAGACATCCAAACCTTCCGCGGTAAAATCTTCTCCGGACTGGGTCTCAACCTGAAAATGATCGCAGTCAAAAGTCCCGGCCGGAACCGCGATGTTTTCTTTGGGGGCAAGCCGGGTCATTTTAGTGTAGTCGATATAATTCTGCTCGTCGGGAGTGGCGCTATATAATGTTCCCCGGAGGATATCCGGAGGAGCGGAAAAAATTTCCGGCGATATTTCATAACCGGCATCATTTTGATCGATCAGGATAATCCGGCGCGCGGTCCGGAACAAAAAAAAGATCCCCTCGGAAAGACAGCCGGCGGGTTTTCGAGCGCATTCGGCCTGGTCATAACCGGCGGTCAGCGCCTTCAGGGTTATTTGCCGGGCCGAACCTTTGATAATATCGAGTTGTATCCAGAAATATTCCCGGCCCTCAAGTATCTCCGTTCCGGAAACGGCAACGCGATAACGATTATCGCGATCCTGGTTTTCAAAGCTGACGATTTGATATTCCGCATACTGCCCGACGCGTAAAGGACACAGCGTAAACAACCCTCCGACTTCGTCCGGAAAAACTACCGCCGTATCCAGGAAAAAAATAAGGAGCAACCCGGCTAAACCACGTAGTATTTTATTGTTTTTTTCCCTCATTTTCGGGACATTACCTTGCTCTGGCAGTTCAATAGGTTAATCGAAGATCTTATCGCAATAACTCTTGCAATAACAATCGGTTGCGATTTGAATACGGATTCGGCTTCGGGAATTATTATAATTTACCGCCCCGAAAATGTCAATTCGGAATCTCCCGGCCCGCGCGGACAGCCGTTGCGAATAAACACTGCGGTATCGGCTATGTACCGGGACAACTCCGTCCCGAAACAACAATACCGGACGCCTCCGGTCCATGATTGAAAATGAGATCGACTGCCGACATAAACGGGATAAACGGCGCGTAAACCTGTTCGTACACCGGATGCCGGTAATCCTGGAATTCCACAATTATCCGCTCTTTCTCGAATAACGACACATCAAGAAAATTTGCCGCGGCTTTACTATCGTATAAGGTATAAGCGTTAAGCGCTTTACATATTTCCAAAATACGCTCCGAGCCCGCCGCCCGGACATCCAGGGTCGAAGCGCATATGCACGGAGTTTGGATCGATAACGCCCGGCAGCAAACCCCGATCAATTCCGTATTCAATTGGCAGAGATATTCCCACGGCCGGGCGTAAACCGCCCGGAGTTCCGGGTAAAACCGGTCAAAAAACCGGCTTCTCCGGTAATTGATCTCCAGCGCCCTCAGGTGCTTTTTGTTCCAGGGTTCATCATTATCAATCCGCACGTCCTTGATCAGCTGACAGCGTTTGTTTTTATGCAGTACCGGCACGCTTAACCACTGCCAGCCGTCGTGTGTCCGGATACGGTTGCGGTTGCGCCAGTCCCGCGTGGTATAATGCACATCGTCCAAAAAAACAAACAGATCACAATTATGCATCAGCTCGTAAAATCCCAGCCACGGCAAATATCCCGGCTGCATTATCGCAATACGTTTACTTCCTTCCGGCATATCGAGTTTTCCTTCTTGCTTACTACCTGAACAACCCGGCGGTGATTCCCGCAATATTTTTTCGGGAACTAACCGCGTTTCGAACGTTTTTTTCCGCCGGTTCCGCGGATCCTTTGCGCACAAAGCCGGAAAACGATAAAAATCGCCTCCCGGAAAATCGCGGCGGATATTTTCGATACCCCGGACGTACGCTCCACAAACCGGATCGGTATTTCCTTTATCACCGCACCGTTGTTCTTTAACATATAGGCAATCTCAAACTGGAACGCGTACCCCCGGGAAACAATCTTTTCCCAATCGACTTTTTTCAGCGACGCCGTCCGGTAACACCGGTACCCGGAGGTCATATCGGTTAGATTGACCCCGAGCAGGATATTGATCAGCCATTTGGAGCTTTTGGATATAAGATTACGCCATAAACACCGGTTTTTGATACTCACCCGGCCGAAAAACCGAGATCCGGAAACAACGTCATAAAAACCCCCCAAATGAAGAAAAACCGGTAGATACCCCGGGTCATGAGACAAATCGGCATCCATCGAAAAAATATATTCGACATCGAAATTATCGATTATGAACTTAAATCCTTGCTTATACGCCGTCCCCAAACCGTCTTTCTTCGGCCGGTGAACAACCCGGATCGCCGGGTCTTTTGCGGCCAATTCCCCGGCGAGCGCACCGGTGCCGTCGGGAGAATTGTCGTCGACAATAGCGATAATTGCTTCCGGCAAAACCGACCGGATCTTTTCCACGATCGGCCGGATATTTTTTTGTTCATTATAGGTCGGCAACACGATCGCAACCTGCTTACTGCGCGCCGCCGGTAAAAAATCCGCGCTTTGCCGGAGCAGGTCTTCCGCATATTGTGTATCGGTGATAACCGGGGCGTAGAATTTCAGTTTTTGCCCGATAAATTTCGCGCCTCCCCGCAAATACCGCCGCATCTCCGCCCACGATCTCAGCCGGAATAACAGTTTCAATATCGCCGCCGGCCGGAAATAAAACCGGAAATAGAATTCCTGGGTCAGGGCGCGAATCTCGGCCTCGGTCAACCCGGTCCACAGAGTCGGCAAACGCCGGGACAGAAAATTACCCCGGATGTGTTCTTTCCATAGATCAACTCCGGTCGCTTCGCTTATCTGCCGGTGCAAAGGGGTCCCCGGTTTGGCGATAACCTGACAAACCTGAACAAAATCCAAATCGAGCGACTTGGCGAAATCAATCGTTTTCCGGACCGAATCGGGAGTATCTCCCTCGTTCCCGACCATAAAAAAACCCATCGTACGGATACCGCATCCT
>JAQULA010000117.1 GCA_028718845.1 Candidatus Omnitrophota bacterium | reverse complement strand
CTAAAGGCATCCGGGTTGATTATGTGCTGATCCGGTATTTCAAATATAGCGATGAATTACAGCGTAATATCGAGCAGAAAAAGCTGCAGGACCAGCTGGTGTTTACCAACCAGTCCAAGGCTAAGGCTACGGGAGAAGAATCGCTGGTGAGAAAAGTGCGGGAAGAAGGAGAAGCTAATATCCGGATCCGTTTGGAAGAGGGAAATGCTTATGTGGTCAAAAAGAATTCGGAACGCGATTTATATGTAAGAACCAAGCATGCTCAGGCCGACCTGATGATTAAGCTTGCCGATGCGAAGAAAAAAGAATTGGCCAATAACGCTCTGCAGCAAAAAGGTTCGGATAAACTGGTGGGGTTGAAAATGGCCGAGGTTCTGCAGGGGCTTAACGTGATCATGCTTTCCTCCAGCGGCCCGTCCGGTTTTAACCCGCTGAATTTGGATAAAGACCTGGAGCTTTTCGGCGTTAAAGGAGGGCAATAATCATGAATAGACCCAATACTGCAACTTCATTCGCCCTTCTGATCATGGCGGTTGCGTTAAGCTGTGCCGGATGCATGCCGCATTCGACCGACTCGACCGAAGTCGGAGTGCGGACGATAAAATGGGCGCCGTTCGCCAAAAGCGGGGTGGAGCAAAAGATCTATGCCCCGGGCGCGACCTACTTCTTTATGCCGTTTATCAATGACTGGCATACCTTTGACACCAAACTACGCAATATGGAAATGACGATTAAAACCGGAGAAGGCGCGCATACCGGTCCGGATGATTTATTGTTTAAAACCATCGACGGGAACGACATCAGTCTGGATGTTATTATCGCTTACCGGATCATCCCGGAAAGGGCGCCGTATATCCTTGAATTCGTGGCCAAGGATAATTTTGAGCTGGAAGAAAAAATTGTCCGTCCGCTTTCGCGTAACGTTACCCGCGACCTGTTCGGGGAATTGAAAACCGAGGATTTTTACGTGGCCAATATGCGTACGGATAAAGCGGATAAGGCGATTGCGCTGCTGAATCAGGAACTGAATCCTTACGGGGTTATCGTGGAAAGCGTATTGCCCAAGGATTACCGGTTTAACCCGGCATATCAAAAAGCGATCGAAGAGAAAAAAGTCGCGGACCAGATGGCGGAGCGGTTTAAATCGGAAGTGAAGGCAACGGTTGAGGAATATAAACAAAAACTGCAGCAGGCGCAGGGTGACGTAAATAAGATGGTTGCCGCCTCCGATGGTGAATTTGAAAAAGCGAAAATCCAGGCCGATGCCTATTATGAACAGCAGGGGCGGATTGCCCAGGCCATCGAAGCCGAAGGAATTGCCGAGGCCAAGGGAATCGAAAAAATGGTGGAAGCGTTAAATAATTCCGGCGGTATTACCATGGTAAAGTTGAAAATGGCGGAGGCGTTGATCGGCAAGCCGATCTATCTGCTGCCGTTCAATGATACCGGCGGGGTTGATTTGAAGACGACCAACGTTAACGATTTGCTGAAGACCTACGGGATCCAGAAAGCGGCCGAGAAACGTTAAGCGGGAAAAAAAGCAAACTCCCCGGCACCTAGGGTGCCGGGGAGTTTTTTATTTTGTGCTTGTCGACTGTTTTTATAGTATGCTACAATAACACCACTCTGAAAACAGGAGAAAAAACTGTCCGTTGTCCACGGACGACAGTCCACAGTTAAAAGCAGTAATCTGAGTCACTGGTCTTGTGGCTTTGTGGTTGCCGTGGTCTGTGGGCAGGGTTTAGCCTCAAGAAATCTTAAGCCCCATCAAGGAGCATTAAGGAACTCGATAAATTAAACGAATCGAAAGGAGCAAACGCCATGTTTCGACCGCAAATCAAGGTGCTGGATTGCACGATAAGGGACGGAGGATTGATCAATAACCATAATTTTGACGACCGCCTGGTCAAAGAAGTATATAAGGCGCTTTCCGCGGCCGGGGTGGATTATATGGAGATCGGGTATAAAAACTCCCGGAGTCTTTTTTCTCCGGAAAAGTACGGCAAATGGAAGTTTTGCGATGACGAAGATATCCGGCGGGTTATCGAGGGAGTTAAATCGCATACAAAAATATCGGTCATGGTTGATGTCGGCCGCGTGGATATGAAGGATATCAAACCGAAGAAAGACAGCCCGGTGGATATGATCCGGGTGGCTTCGTATGTCAAGGATATCGATAAGGCGATTGCCATGGTCAATGAATTTGCCGGCAAGGGATATGAGACCACGATCAATATTATGGCCATTTCCCGCGCTTTGGATAATGAGCTGACCGAAGCGCTGGCTCAGGTGGAAAAGGAATGCGCGGCGCCGGTGATTTATATTGTGGATAGTTTTGGATCGCTTTATCAGGAAACTACCGAATTCCTGGTGAAAAAATTCAAAAATATTCTCAAGTCGAAGGAAATCGGCATGCACGCGCACAATAATCAGCAGCTGGGATTCAGCAATACGATCGAAGCGATCATTCATGATGCCAATTATATGGATGCCACGGTGTATGGGATCGGCCGGGGGGCGGGCAACTGCCCGTTGGAACTTTTGCTCGGTTTTTTGAAGAACCCGAAATTCGATATCCGGCCGCTGCTGGACCTTATTTCCAATGAATTTATCCCGCTGCGTGAGAAAATAGAATGGGGCTATATTATTCCCTACGCGATTACCGGAATGCTCGATGAGCATCCGAATTCGGCGATTTCTTTGCGCAACAGCGATAAGAAAGAAAATTACCGGGAATTTTACGAGAGTTTTATGCCGTCGGAAACGGAATAACGTCCGGACCCGAGAGATGAGGTTATGGATATTAAACGTTTTAAAAAATTACCGGTTTTGGGGATACTGCGCGGTATCGAAGAACCGGCGGTTGCGCCGCTGATAGAAACAATCATCGCCGCCGGACTGGAAACCGTCGAGATTACCATGAATACTCCACAGGCCCCCGCGCTTATCCGCCGGGCCAAGCAAGCCGCGGCCGGACGTTTGGCGATCGGTGCCGGGACGGTGTTGAGCCTTGATTCTATGCATGCGGCTTTGCAGGCCGGGGCAACCTTTATCGTCATGCCTACTTTTGTTCCGCCGGTCATGGATTACTGCGTTAAACAGTCTATCCCGGTATTTCCCGGCGCCCTGACTCCTCAGGAAGCGTATCATTGCTGGTCAAGCGGGGCAGCGATGGTAAAAATATTCCCGGCATCGGTGTTCGGGCCGAAGTATTTCCAGGCCTTGAAAGGCCCGTTCGCGGACATGGAACTTATGGCCGTCGGCGGGGTCCGTACGGACAATGTCGCCGATTATATGCGCTGCGGCGCCGCGGCGGTAGCGATCGGGGAAAGCATCTTTGAGCTCAAACAGATACGCGCCGGAAATTTTCCGGCGATCCGACAAGCGCTGACCCAATTTATCCAGGCGGTTCCTTCGCCCGGAAAAGCCTGAAGCTTCCCCGGGCTTAATTTGCTCTTCTCATTTCCCGGATGTTCCGCTTCTTGACAGCGGCAAATAGCTGCGTTATACTGATTTTGCTATGGGGATATTGATAAAACCTTTTATTATTTCTTTAACCTTTCTGGCCGGTTTTTATCTTATCGATACCGGTATTATCCGCCGTATTAAGCATAAAAAGATATATTCGTTCTTTATCGAACTGGGTTATTTTCTTTTTTTCTGGGGCACGGTATTTTGGGCCCGTTTCTAGCGCCGCGATATTATAAAAAGGAGAAGGTATGAAAAAAATCTGGTTAGGCCTGTTATTCGTATTGCTGGTCGGATGTGTGCAGTCTCAGCCGCCGGCTGCCGCGGAAAATATTGCGTGGTTAAGGGATTTTTCCGAAGCAAAAGCGCTTGCGACGGCGCAGAATAAGCCGATTTTGATCGATTTTTACACCGACTGGTGCGGATGGTGTAAGCGTTTGGATAAAGAAACGTATGGCAATAAAGACGTGGCGGAGTTTTCCCGGCAATTTGTGTGCCTAAAGATCAACGCCGAGCAGAATCAGGCGTTGGCCGAACAGTATAAGGTGCGGGGGTTTCCCACCACGGTTTTTTTAAAATCCGATGGGACGCTGATTGAAACGGTTCCCGGCTATTTTCCCGCGGATCAGTTCCTGGAGTTGCTAAAGCGGATTAAGGCGAAATTATAATTGCGGCGGAGAGATAGCCGCTTTCCCCATAGCGTAAAGGCCTTTCCTTATATATAGAAAGCTGACCGTATAATCATATGTCCGGAATCAAGAAAACAGCGATTTTTGCCGGGGTTGTCCTGTGCGCAGCGATACTGGCGTATCTTTTCCTGCCGTGGCGGCCGGTTATTATCCGGAAAACATGGGTTATTGTCGAAACCGCGAGAACGCCGCAACAACGCTGCCGGGGCCTGCAAGGCCGTTCATTACTGGCCGCGAACAGCGGAATGCTTTTCTTCTTTGAGCAGGAAGGATATCCGCAGTTTTGGATGAAGGACACCTTTCTTCCTCTGGACATTGCATTTATCGATGCCGGCAAGAGAATCGTCGATATCCAGGAAATGATTCCTTTACAAACCGAGGTGCGTTATCTCCCGCCGGCGCCGGCAAAATATGTTTTAGAGATGAATGCCGGCTGGTTCAAAAAGAATAACATAAGCGCGGGGCAAAAGGTATATTTTTGGTAACCGGAGGCCGGGAATGAAGAAACGCTGCCTGGAAATAGTCGCCGGGCTGATAAAGCGGGATGGAACGTATCTGCTGGCGCAGCGCATGGCCGATGACGCTTACGGATCGTTGTGGGAATTTCCCGGGGGAAAGATCGAGACCGGAGAAACCCCCCAGCAGGCGCTGCGGCGCGAAATGGCCGAAGAACTGGGGATAGATGTTGCGATCGGCAGCCGCGTGGTCGCCTACGAAGACGAATCCGATACTTTGAAAATCAATGTTACCCTTTATGAGTGTGCGATCTTGAGCGGGGAGCCGGTTCCGCTGGAATGCAGCGATATCCTTTGGCTGACCCTGGACCAGATCGCCGGGAAGCCGCTTGCCCCGGCGGATAAAAAAGCGCTGGATTTCCTGCGGGAACGGGCTAATCCTCCCAAAGAAGAAAAACATTGACCTTTCTTCGGACAATTGCTATAATTTAAACCCTGTACTGTAAAATAAAGAGAATATATGGCGAAAAAGAAGAAATTTATTCTTATTGTTGATGATGATCATGTTACCGCGGCCGCAACCAAGGTATTCCTTGAGGAAAAGGGTTATGAGGTTACCCATGCTCCGGACGGGGAAGCGGCGCTATCGATGTTGAAAACGACCATCCCGGATCTTATTCTGCTTGACATCATCATGCCTCAGATTGACGGGTTTACGGTTGCCCGGCGCATACGTTATGACGAACAGACAAAGCGTGTGCCGATAATTGTTTGTTCTGCGCAGGAAGGGATGAAAGACCTCTTCGCGATCGAAGGTATTAATGACTATCTTCTGAAGCCGGTTGACCATGACCAATTGCTGGTATTGGTTCGCAAACATCTGGACTGATCCGGCGGCGCGTGGTATCGCAGACCATTCTTCCTAAATAATATAAAAAAAATCTTGACAAAGATTTTTTTTATGGTATATTTTAAACTTTACATACCCGTAAAATTTTTATTTTTTAAATAAAAGCAGCGCCCAGAAAGCGCTGCTGTAGCTCAGTCGGCAGAGCACGTCCTTGGTAAGGACGAGGTCAAGGGTTCGATTCCCTTCATCAGCTTTAATTTAAAAGGAGGTGCATAATGGCGAAAGAGAAGTTTGAGCGAAATAAGCCGCACGTAAATATCGGTACGATCGGGCACG